>JAMPHT010000013.1 GCA_023663285.1 Bacillota bacterium | reverse complement strand
AAACTCCAGAATGATTCCGAACACCAAATAGTGCTTACCTTTCGCTTTATTTTCCATATGTAGGATCCCTCCTTCGGTAATGGAAGCTCTCAAAATGTACTCATTTTGGCAAAAGGCGAACCGCTACCCGTTTTGGTAACACCCATGTATATTTTATCATACTTACAGGATTTTGCAAGCGGTATCGGATAATTTACGGCAATTTTTGTGAAATTACAGTGGACAGGGGCAGGGATGCAGCAATGAGACGGCGGGCAGCACATAGCCAATTTGGGGGAGCAAGTGACGCATTTTGGAGCAGGTATCACGAAAAATTTATGCAAGATACCGGATCCAACAGGTAAAAAAATGTTGACGAAAGTGCTGATAAGTGATAGTATACTTTATGAGAAAAGGTGTTACCGTAAAGCAACGGTTCGCCTTAGTTGATGATTATCAGAAAAGCAACCTAACTTTGGTCAGCGCGGTTGCTTTTTTGATGTCTTTCATTTCTTTCGGTCTGCCGGATACTTATAATTGTGACGATGATACTGATAACCGTCACTACGATATCGACAAACTCCAGAATGATTCCGAACACCAAATAGTGCTTACCTTTCGCTTTATTTTCCGATGTGCGAGTATCGCACATTTGGATCCCCTCCTTCGGTAATGGAAGCTCTCAAAATGTACTCATTTTGGCAAAAGGCGAACCGCTACCCGTTTTAGTAACACCCATGTGTATTTTATCATACTTGCAGGATTTTTCAAGTGGTATCGGATAATTTACAGTGATTTTTGCGAAATTACAGCGGACAGGGGCAGGGATGCGACAACAGGACGGCGGGCAGGGTCACACAGCCCCCCGCATATTGCGGTATAATGGAATCATCAAAATGAATGGAAAGATATACCATACTATGCATAGGCGGTTTAAGCGGATACCTCTGACGGGGCTTCTCTCCAGACGGCCTGGAAAGAACCGCCAAACAATAGAATTCACGCTTCGCGAGAATTCTATTGTCATGAAAAAAGGACAGCAGGGAAAATCCCTGCTGTCACGGCCATGCTGATACTTAATGATAAGGATAACGGATAACATAGCTGCAGTGCTCACCTCTGCTCTCATGGAGCACAATGTGCAGCTCCATGTTATAGACTGTGGGCGAGGTGTAACCGCAGTCGCAATAGTACCTCGGCTGGGTGGTGTGCGCACTATAGCTGTTGGGCTGGCCCATGAGCGCATGGGACATCATGTGCTTCTTCAATGCAGTATAGTCCTTGGTCATGAAAAGGTCGCTGCAGTTGCAGACATAATAGGTCTGGGGCTTATCTTCGCCCGCCTTCATTTCAGCCTCAAACTTCGCAAGAGCCTCAATCTTCTCAAGTTCCGTCATTGCATCCTCAACAGCCTCAGCAGCAGCCTTCTCAGCAGCGATCCTTGCCTCTTCAGCAGCCTTCTGCTCAGCGGCTATCCTTGCTTCTTCGGCAGCCTTCTCAGCGGCGATCCTTGCCTCTTCGGCAGCCTTCTGTTCAGCGGCTATCCTTGCCTCTTCGGCTGCCTTTTGCTCAGCGGCTATCCTTGCTTCTTCGGCAGCCTTCTGTTCCGCGGCTATCCTTGCCTCTTCGGCAGCCTTCTGTTCAGCGGCTATCCTTGCTTCTTCAGCAGCTTTCTGTTCCGCGGCTATCCTTGCCTCTTCGGCAGCCTTCTGCTCAGCGGCTATCCTTGCCTCTTCGGCAGCCTTCTGTTCCGCGGCTATCCTTGCCTCTTCGGCAGCCTTCTGCTCAGCGGCTATCCTTGCTTCTTCGGCAGCCTTCTGCTCAGCGGCTATCCTTGCTTCTTCGGCTGCCTTCTGCTCAGCGGCTATCCTTGCTTCTTCGGCAGCCTTCTGCTCAGCGGCTATCCTTGCCTCTTCGGCAGCCTTCTGCTCAGCGGCTATCCTTGCCTCTTCGGCTGCCTTCTGCTCAGCGGCTATCCTTGCTTCTTCATCGGCTTTATGCTTAGCGTTATGCTCAGCTATAATTTTTTCGGACTCATTATAAGCTGTTACACAACCTACAGTTTTGCGCGCCCCAGTTTCCTGATTGTAATAAACTTTGGTTGTAGATATACTTATAATAATAACTTCACCACATACTTCACATGTTACGCTCTCACAAGAATCTACGATTTCTTCAATAAATTCGTAACCGTCTGGTACAGCTGCAAAAGCAGTCATGCTTGTGCCTCCCAGAACGATCGACATAGCCAGGATACCTGCGAAAAGCTTGAAATGGTTTTTCTTCATAGTCAACACCTAACCTCTCTTATTTGATTTTGTATTGGAATATTTGTTCCCGGAGCGCTATTTCAGCTTGTTGATCTTTCTCTGGGTGAGGATCGTTTTCACAAGCTGATAAATAAAGGCCGGAATTCCGACAAAGATCGATAATAAAGCTTTCACTATTATATATATAAACCAAAACCAAAATGTTCCGATAATAGAGAGTGGAAAGAATGACTGCAAATACGTCAGGAATTTCCAGCCAAAGGGAATGAAAAAGAACAGAATGAACACACCCATATAGTCGCCAAAACCATTCATGTCACTGCTACTGGTCGTGCTCAGCCACCATGTAAGAAGGACGCCTACAATAACGCCGATAACAGCAGTTTTTATGAATTCGCTCCGGCTGTCGACCAGGGCGTCCTTATATTTCTGCTTACGCTGCTCCTCTTTGCTTTGCTCCCGTTTCTGCGCGTCCTGCTTGAGTTTGGCAGCGCAGGGGTCGCACAGGCAGGGCGTATGTTTTTCCGCACACTCACGGCACAGTCCCTTTCCGCAGTTTTGACAGGTTGCGACAGCTTCTCTATCCGGATGGTTAAAACATTTCATACTTGTAATTCCTCCTTTTTCTCGAAATTTTATCTCTTTTCATGTATCTTTCATAAATGCAACTTTATTCTACCCCCCCCAAACCTTTTGTCAATAGTGCCATAAATTTGTGATCACTTCGCAGGGATTCGCGGTCCCTCCTTCTCTCCTGCCCGATGTATGATCCTTACACTGATAGAACGAATGAGGCGAACAGCCGGTTGCAGAAATTACAAAAAAATTTATGGAGCGAATAAAAAAATACCCCCGCAGACATTCCGTCTGCGGGGGCGTAGTACTTTATTATGAATCTAACTTTGAAATCCTATCAGTTCTTGGCCGCCTTCTCCGCTTTCAGCGCCGCGGTAAGCTGGGGCACGATCTTATTCAGATCCCCCACGATACCGTAATCAGCCACATCAAAGATAGGCGCGCTCTCGTCCTTGTTGATAGCCACGATCAGATCCGACTCCTCCATGCCTGCAACGTGCTGAATAGCGCCGGAGATACCGATTGCAAAATAGATCTGAGGACGAACGGTCTTACCGGTCTGTCCCACCTGCAGATCCTTGGGCTTCCAGCCGGAATCCACCACTGCGCGGGAACAGGATACAGTGCCGCCCATGACCTCTGCAAGCTCCTCCAGTATCTTAAAGTTCTCCGGGCTGCCCACGCCGCGACCGCCGGACACCAGAACCTTCGCATCCATAATGTCAACGGTATCGGAGACCGCCCTGACCACTTCCTTGATAGTTACATATCTGTTGTTGGGCGTAAATCCGGGATTATACTCCTCTACCACTGCCTTTTTGCCTGCCACAGGCGTAAGCTTCTGCATAACGCCGGGACGGACCGTTGCCATCTGAGGGCGGTTGTCGGGGCACGCAATGGTTGCAATAGTATTTCCGCCAAAGGCAGGACGGGTCATCAGCAGCTGATTATGCTTCTGCTCAACACCGGGCTTGGGCTCCAGCGGGAAATCACCGATCTCCAGCACGGTACAGTCTGCGGTCAGGCCGGTCTCCACCCTTGCGGAAACGGTAGGGCCAAGATCCCTGCCGATGGCGGTAGCGCCCACCAGCATGATCTCCGGCTTATACTTATTGATAGCGGAAGCCAAGGCATGGGCGTAAGGCTCCGTCCTGTAATCCTTCAGCTCCGGATCATCTATCAGGATCACCTTATCTGCGCCGTATTCCGCCAGCTTGTCAGCCAGTCCTTTTACCTGATACCCGATCAAAACTGCCGTAACTTCCGTGGAAAGCTTCTCAGCAAGCTCCTTCCCTTTTCCAAGCAGCTCATATGCAATCCCGCTGATCTCATTGTCCACTTGCTGGGCGAACACAAATACGCCCTTGTATTCTTCAATATTCTTGGTTACCATGGTTTGCCTCCTATATTAGATAATGTGCTTCTCTTTGAATTTGCCCACAATATAGCTCACTGCATCCTCAGGCGAATCGGGAACGATCTTCTCGCCTGCGCCCTTGCGGACCTTGTCGGACGCCTTTGCGATCTTGGTAGGAGAACCCTGCAGTCCCAGGTTTCCATCCTCCACATCCTTCAGATCGGCTCTGCCCCAGGTGGTGATCTCCGCCTTGCAGGCATCGAAGATTCCGCCGGGCGTCATATACCGGGGAGCATTCAACTCAGAAAGCGCCGTGATCAGGCAGGGCATTTTGGTCTCTACCACATGATATCTGTCATCATACTGCCTCTGAACGGTAACCTTGTCTCCGTCAACCTTGACGTCCTGCGCATAGGAAATAACAGGGATCCCAAGGTGCTCGGCAATCTGAGGACCTACCTGAGCGGTATCTCCGTCGATGGCCTGACGGCCTGTGATGATCAGGTCATATTCCATATTTCTCAGCGCGCCGGCTATGGTGGTGGAGGTAGCCCAGGTATCCGCGCCGCCCAGCACTCTGTCCGTCACCAGAACAGCCTTGTCGGCTCCCATGGCCATAGCCTCAAGAAGTATATCCTTTGCCTTGGGAAGTCCCATGGTCAGCACTGTGACCTCAGCGCCATAGGCGTCCTTCAGCCGTAGCGCTGCCTCCAGACCCGCCTTATCATCAGGATTCATGATGGCAAGCATTGCACCTCTGTCAAGGGTTCCGTCAGGATTGAATTTAACACCGCCCTTTGTATCGGGCACCTGCTTGATACAAACAACAATTTTCATTGTATTTTCTCCTTCTTACATTATAATATAGCGCAATCTTACGGGAACGCCGAAAGCCATCCGCCTCCGGCGTCGCGGTGCTGCGCCGCACCGCAGTTCGTTTACCGCGCCCACTTTACTTGAACAGACTGGCGGAAATAACCATCCTCTGAACCTCGGAGGTACCTTCGTAGATCTCGGTGATCTTTGCGTCACGCATCATGCGCTCCACATCATACTCTCTGATGTAGCCGTAGCCGCCGTGAAGCTGAACAGCCTTGGTAGTGACCTCCATAGCGACCTCCGCCGCGTACAGCTTAGCCTGTGCCGCCTCCACGGAGTAGGAGATCTTCGGGTTGCTTCTGTACTCGTCCTTCTTAAGCGCAGCCTTATATACCAGCATCTTTGCCGCTTCAACCTTTGTAGCCATATCAGCCAGCTGGAACTGGGTGTTCTGGAAGCCGCTGATAGACTTGCCGAACTGCTTTCTCTCCTGCGTATAGCAAATAGTCCTCTCAAGAGCTCCCTCTGCAATACCCAGCGCCTGTGCGGCGATACCGATACGTCCGCCGTCCAAGGTGTGCATGGCGATGTTAAAGCCCTTGCCCTTCTGTCCCAGCAGATTGTCCTTGGGGATGCGGCAGTCCGTAAAGATCAGCTCATAGGTGGATGAGCCCCTGATGCCCATTTTCTTTTCCTTGGTGCCGAAGGAAAAACCGGGCGTACCCTTCTCAACAATAAATGCGGAGATCTCCTTCAGCTTTTTGCCCTTCTTTTCAACAGTGCCCGTCACAGCGATCACAATGTAAACGTCTGCTTCCTTACCATTGGTGATAAAACACTTGGATCCGTTTAAGATCCACTCGTCCCCGTCCAGCACAGCCTTTGTCTGCTGTCCCTGAGCGTCGGTGCCCGCGCCGGGCTCCGTCAGGCCGAAAGCGCCCACCTTTTTACCGCTTGCAAGGTCGGGAAGATACTTCTGCTTCTGCTCATCTGTACCGTAGGTCAAAATGGGATCGATGCAGAGAGAGGTATGTGCGGAAACAATAACACCTGTTGTGCCGCAGACCTTGGAAAGCTCCTCCACACACATAACATAGGTCAGAATATCACAGCCCTGTCCGCCGTACTCCTTGGGAACAGGAATGCCCATGAAGCCATACTTCGCCATCTTTTCCACAGTCTCTCTGGGGAAGCGCTCTTCCTCGTCAACCTCCTGCGCCAGAGGCTTTACCTCATTCTCTGCAAAGTCCCTGAAAAGCTGTCTCGCCATCTCATGTTCTTTGGATAATGTAAAATCCATGATGTTTAATCCTCCATCTATTTATTTTGAATACAGTCACGCCTTACTTACTTCGTATAATTGTAGAAGCCCTCGCCGGTCTTTTTGCCCAGCTTGCCTGCGCGAACCATCTTTCTTAAGAGCGGAGCGGGAGCATACTTGGAGTCGCCTGTCTCGGCATAAATGACCTCCATGATAGCCAGAACGATGTCCAGTCCGATGTAATCCCCCAGCGCCAGAGGGCCCATGGGATGATTTGCGCCCAGCTGCATGGCAACGTCAATATCGGCAACGGATGCAACGCCTGCGGCATATACATTGATCGCCTCGTTGATCATGGGGATCAGTATCCTGTTTACCACAAAGCCTGCCGCCTCATTTACCTCAACGGGAGTCTTGCCGATCTCCGTGGCGATCCCCTTGATCTTCTCCACCAGGTCTGCAGGGGTGTTTGCGCCTGCGATCACCTCCACCAGCTTCATCCTGTCGGCAGGATTGAAGAAGTGCATACCGATCAGAGGACGGTCAAGTCCGTTGCCCATCTCCGTAATGGAAAGGGAAGAGGTATTGGATGCAAAAATACAGTCCTTTTTCACGATCTGCTGCAGCTCTGCGAAGGTCTGCTTCTTGATCGCCATATTCTCAGGGCAGACCTCGATCACCAGGTCGCACTCCGTACAAATATCCTTAAGTCCGGTCACGATCTTTGCCGCAACTGCGTCAGCCTTCTCCTGAGTGATCTTCTCCTTGCCCACCAGGAAATTCAGATTCTTCAGGATCTTTGCCTTGCCGCCGTCAGCGAACTCCTGCTTAATGTCGCAGAGGCAGACCTCGTAACCGTCTGTCATTGCAAATGCCTGTGCGATTCCGGCTCCCATGGTGCCGGCACCGATAATACCTACCTTCATTGTGATTCCTCCTTGTTTTTTTATGATTTAAGCGTTCTTGAAGGGCTCCTTCACCTTGTCCTTATTCTTGTCAAGGAAAAACGCCATGCCGTACTTCTGATCCTCTGTCTCGAAGCACGCGCCGAACAGCTTCTCCTCAATGACAAGGGCTTCGTCCATATCCTCGTCAAGGCCCTCGTCGATGGCTTTTTTACAATTGCGGACAGCAATGGGGGCGTTCTTCGCTATGGTCACCGCCATCTTCTCCGCCGCCGCCATCAGGACCTCTTGCGCCGTCTTTGTCACGTTGCTCTCCGCATCCGTCTCAGCGGAAAACACCTCGTTGACCAGGCCGATCCTCAAAGCCTCCGGCGCCTTGATGTTGCGAGCCGTGTATATCATCTGCTTTGCCATGCCTGCGCCTACCAGACGTGCCAGCCTCTGGGTCCCCCCAAAGCCCGGCGTGATCCCCAGGCCCACCTCCGGCTGCCCGAACACCGCATTGTCGGAACAGAGCCTGATGTCACAGCTCATGGAGATCTCACAGCCGCCGCCCAAAGCAAAGCCGTTCACCGCCGCGATCACAGGGATCGGGAAAGTCTCCAGCCTGCGGAACACATCGTTCCCCTTCTTGCCGAAAGCCTCGCCCTGCGCCTTGGTCAGCGTGCTCATCTCTCCGATGTCCGCCCCGGCCACAAAGGACTTCTCTCCCGCGCCGGTGAGGATAAGGCAGCGTACCTCCTTTAAGTCCACTCCGTCCAGAGCGGCATTCAATTCATCTAACACCTGGGAATTCAGGGCGTTCAGCGCCTTCTCACGGTTGATGGTGATGGTGGCGATATTGCCCTTCTGCTCGTACAATACAAATTCCATGCTCAACGATCCTCCAAAATACTTTATTCTTCGTAACTAATCTTCCATCTTTACAATGGTGGAGCAGCCCATGCCGCCGCCGATACACAGAGTAGCAAGGCCGGTCTTTGCGCCCTTTGCCTGCATCTCATGAAGCAATGTCACCAGGATACGGCATCCGGAAGCTCCTACGGGATGGCCGAGAGCGATAGCGCCGCCGTTGGGATTCAGCTGTTTGTCAACATCGATGCCAAGCTCCTTGCCCACTGCCACAGACTGCGCCGCAAATGCCTCGTTTGCCTCGATAATGTCAAAGTCCTCGATCTTCATGCCGGTCTTAGCCAGCACCTTCTTTGTGGACGCAACGGGTCCGATACCCATGACCTCCGGACGGACGCCTGCCAGCGCGCCTGCCACAAAGGTGGCCATAGGCTTAACGCCCAGCTCCTTTGCCTTCTCCTCGCTCATGACTACGATCGCAGCCGCACCGTCGTTGATGCCGGAAGCGTTGCCCGCGGTCACAAAGCCGTCGGGGTTGATGGGACGAAGCTTCTGCAGCCCTTCCATTGTGGAGCCTGCGCGAGGGCCCTCGTCGACCTTGAACTCAATGGTCTCTTTCTTTTTCTTCACCATGACGGGAACGATCTCTTTGTCAAAAGCACCGGACTTCTGAGCCGCCTCAGCCTTCTGCTGGCTCTTTAACGCAAACTCGTCCAGCTCCTCACGGGTCAGTCCCCACTCTCTGCAGATATTGTCCGCAGTCATGATCATATGGTAATCATTGAACGCATCCCACAGGGCGTCCTTGATCATGGTATCCACCAGGGTGCCGTTGTTCATCCTGTAGCCGTAACGGGCCTGGGGAACCGCATAGGGAGCCATGGACATATTTTCCATACCGCCTGCGACCACGACGTCGGCGTCTCCCGCCATGATCATCTGAGCTGCCTGGTTCACGCAGTTTAAGCCTGAACCGCACACTACGTTCATTGTGACAGCGGGCACTTCAATGGGAAGTCCTGCCTTGATAGACGCCTGACGGGCTACATTCTGCCCCTGGGCCGCCTGGATAACGCACCCCATATAGACCTGATCCACATTCTCCGGCTTGACGCCCGCCCTGTTCAATGCCTCCCTGATGACGATCGCGCCCAGCTCGGCAGCGGGTGTGGTGCTCAGGGTGCCGCCCATGGTGCCGATGGCGGTACGGCATGCTCCGGCTAAAACTACTTTCTTTGCCATGTTTTTTTCCTCCAATGATTTTATTTTTGATTGTTATTTTTTTGTCATGACCTTATTTTCAAGTGTACCATAGTCACAGTCGATTTGCAATGAATTTTCCCTGAAAAAAAAGAACTTTATCCGCTGCGTCAATAAACTCCTCCTTATGGGAGATCACCAGCGCCGTTTTTCGTATGGCCGATCCCGCATCCTGCGTGACCGTTTTCAGCGCCTTGAGGGCACGGCTGTCAGCCCCGGCGTCAAAAGCGGAAGAAAATTCATCCAGGAGCATGATCGGCGCGCGGCTGTACAGCGCCCTGGCAAAGCAGATCAGCTGCCGCTCCCCGCCTGAAAAGTTATCTCCCCCGCTCTCCGCCATGGTATGGATCCCCTCCGGGAACCTTTTCACCATCTCGCCCAGCCCCGTCAGCTCCAGCACACAGGCCAGCCGCTCCCGGTCCGGCTCCTCACCCAGCAGGATATTTTCTTCTATGGTCCCCAGAAACAGCTTCTGATCCTGTTCCACATAAGTAAAATTCTCAAACCAGCTTTCCGCCGGCATATCATCCTGGCTCTGTCCGAAAGCCCTGATCGTCCCGGCTTTCTTTTTCTGCAGCCCCAGCAGCACCTTCATCAGGGTACTCTTCCCGCAGCCCACTTCTCCCTTTATGGCCAGATAAGTATTTGCTCCCACTTCCAGGGAAACATCGGATATACCGCTGCCGTTTTCATAGGCAAAGCCCACTCCCTCTATCTCCACCGCTGCGGCAGCCGGGTCTGCCTCTGCCCGGATCATTTTTTTGTCCTCCGCCGCAGCCGCAGAGCTGTCGATAACAGAAAAAACACGCTCCATAGAGGACAGTATGGGCTGGAGATCAAGAGTCATCCCGCAGAAATCCACGATCCCCGCCAGCACGCCGCCTGCCAGCGACGGAATGATCGTCAGCACCGACAGGGGCAGCTCCCCTTTTAAGAACAGGGACACCCCCAGCACGACAGCTGCTCCCACATACAGGAAATTGCAGATATTGCTGACGGAGACCTGCCCCGCCGTATAGAGCAGGGACCGTTTCCGGAGCTTTCTGCCGAGCATAATGACCGCGCCGGTCTTTTCCTGCTCCGCTTCCTCCTGCCGATACGTCCTGATCGTCTCCGCCATGGTCATACTGTCCCCCAGCCTGTCCATGAAGTCGCCGTTGTTCTCCTGCTGCTCCCTGCTGACCTTCCTGACCTTAGGCTGTATCAGGCGGGCATAAAGAAGAGACAGCGCCGCGCACAAAAACGCCCCCGCTCCCAGCAGCCAGTGATAACAGCAAAGAGCCGCCATACAGCCTATCACCTGAAGCACCGGCATCAAAAGCATCCCAAGCACATAGGTAAGAAAGGAAGCGATGTTGCCGCAGTCGCCGGTCAGCCTCGCGCTCCTGTCTCCGGCCTTTTCCTGCGTCCCACTGCCGGGCCGGAACACCAGATATGCCCTGAACAGATCCTTTTTGATCTTATTCGTCAGATACAGCTCCACATAATCTATCACTCCTGCGAAAAAAATCATCACCAGCAGCAGCAAAAGGTAAATAAGCAGGATCCTGACGATTCCGACAAGCTTTTCGTCATATGCCCCCGCACCGAAAAAATCTATTGCCGCTTTCTGAAGGGATGCGGCCGAAAGGGTGGCAAATACATCCTGAGCGGAAAAGAATACCAATGCGGGAATATACAGCCACCAAATCTTCTTCACATAGGACAGCGTCCTTTTTATAAGTTCTTTATCCTTCACATTTTTCATTTTAAACCTCCTTGCCGAAGCTCTCTTGCGTAGACACCGCGATGAGAAGTTCATTGTGACTTTTCAGTGCAAATTTGTGGTCGATCCTCTGCCTCCATGGAAACAATTCGTTCCATGGATAACCTCTGTGCGTCCGGGAAGGCCGCTTCAAAGCCGCCGTCATGAGTGATCACAAGCACCGTCTGCCCTCTGCCCTTTTGCAGGGTCCGGGCCACCTGCCTGTAGATCACCTCGGATATATCACTGCTTAAGTTCGCCGTAGGTTCATCCAGAATGATCATATCCGCCTCGGACAACAGCGCCCGGCTGACGGAAATGCACTTTTTCTGCCCTCCCGACAAATTGACGCCCTTTTGCTCTATGGCGGCCTCCAGACCTCCCTGAATCCCGTCAAGCACCCTGCTCACCCCGGTGGAATCACACCATTCCCGCACCGTCTCGGTGGAAAGGGCTTCGTTCCCCTTTCTGATGTTGTCCAGAATGCTCCCCCGGAACAAAACGGGATCCTGCTCCCCAATGACCACCCGTAACCGCAGGGCGTGGAGATCCCGCTCCCGCAGGTCCTCTGCTCTTTCCTGTCCCTTAAGGCAGTATTCGATGGTTCCCGCCTCAGGCAGATACAGGCCTGTGAGCAGCTTGGAAAAGGTGGACTTCCCCGCTCCGTTTATCCCTGTCAGCAGGTACAGGCGGTTTCTTTCCAGATCGCAGCTCCATCCCCGCAGGATGCTGTTTTCCTCGGAATATCCGAAGGTAAGCTCCCTGACCCTGCAGAAAACCTCATGAGATTCCCCGCCGCCAGCGCCAGGCTCCAGATCCGGGGCAGCCTTCAACTGGGGGCTCTCCTGCCCAGACATTCCATCCCGAAAGCGGTAGCTGCCGCAGTTTCTGTATGCCTCCTGCTCCGATTCCAGACTCCACACCTCCGCCACTCTCTGCAGGGAAGCTATGTCCTGCTGAAGAGTTCCCAGTATCTGAACCATAGACTGGATCACCGCCGCAACGGAAAGCGCCAGAGTGATCACCGTGACACATTCCGCCAGGGCCATTTCCCCACGCATATAGGACAGCGCCGGATAGAAGATGCCAAACAGCATGGGAAGCATGGAACACAAAAAGCCTCCTGACATCATCAGACAAATAGGCGGCAGCTGCCTGCGGTACTGTCCCTCCGCCGCCCTCAGGGCATTTTCATATCTTGTGAACGCCCATTTCTGCGCCTTTTCCACCTGCACCGTCTCCAGATTCCCAAGCAGATCTCCGGACACGCTCTCCGCCTCCCCTAAAGCGTCAAATATCTTCTTCCGGCAGCCCTGCATGGGCCTGGACACGATCACCTGCAGCAGGAAAGCGCCGACGATCACCAGCATCATAAACAGACAAAACAATGGCCTGATCAGAATGATCGCCACCATGGAGGCTGCGATCCTGCAGACATTGGACGTCAGCTTCCACAGCTCCGACGTCCATATGCCTGCAGCGCCGAGAAGATCCGACGTTCCCCGCACATACACATCCCCGGCATTCAGATTCCGGATATCCTTCATCCGGGCCTTCAGCAGAGAATGCGAAAACCGTCTCTGATAACGCTCTACCACGTCGCACCGCAGCCTCACCCTGTACGCCTGCTCCGCTACCGCCACAAGGCACACCGCCAGCAGAGCTGCAAGCATACGGTACACAGCCCCCCAGGGATCGGCGCCGCTCTCCATCTGACCGGCAAGCCTGCCCAGCATATCCGCGTAATACACATTGAACACAGCGGCCGCCGCTGCCAGAATAAACATACCTGCCATATGCAGCCCCACATACCTTTTACCTAAAGGCGCCAGGGCAGCCTGAATCGCTTTCACCATTTTATCGTTCCTCCTTTTCCTTTCACTCTTCCCGTCAAGAATAGTCAACACCCCCGCCGCAAGGCCGGAAGAATCCGCTTGCGGATTCTTCCGGGAATGATTTAGATTTTCTAAGGCATTCCGTTCACACTGTAGCACAGGGAAAAGGAGAATGAGAAATTTGATGCCAAATGTAGAAAATCTGATGTGAAATGCACACAAAAAATGCAGCATCGAATTGCTTCGTGATGCTGCACTCTGTCAAAACAGGACTATATTTCTACCTCAACCGAAAGGTTTTCCACGCATACCGACGGACCAGGAAAAACACGCAGACTGCCAACACATCCAGCGCAACGAGAAACGGGATCCCCCTGGTGATGTCTTTTCTCACAAAGAGGACCACCAGGCTGAATATTCCCTCCAGCCAGCCCAGCGCAGCGTAAACCGGATTCCTGACCGCCATTTCCTTTGAAAAGGGCTGAAATAAATAATAGGTAAGCACCTCGTAAGTATCCCAGAGAAAAAGGAACAAAAAGAACAGGAGCACTATGCTTACAAGCTGCCCAGCCCCCAAATGCAGTCCGGCCAGTTGACCGGTCAGCGCCGCTACCCCCAGGAAAAACAGAGAATACAGGGCATCGGATCGAATCACATACAGATACCTTCCCAGCATACTCTGCCTTACATATTCTCGTGTGGCAAACTTTCCGTCCAGAATAAAGACATCGATATTCCGAAAGAGCATCTGCATCAATCTGCCTGCAAAAGAGGATGCTGCCGCAAGCGCAAGAAGCACAGGCGTGTACTCAAAAATATTCTTTCCCGATAGCGACAGCCAGCCGCCTCTGACGGCCAGTGTCAGAAACAATGCCGCGGCCAGCATGATCGCCGCCCAGGACAGCCTGTCATGGAACAGTATCTTTCTATATCTGTGTCTGAACGCCTTCTCAAAATAGACCCAAGGTTCCAGCGTCTTGTTCTTCTCATAGAAATCTGCGTTCTCTTCCCAGGCCTCCTCCTGCATACCCGTGCTGTCCTCCCCCACCGCCGCAGTATGAACAGAGACCTGCAGCCGCAACGTGGCAAGATTCGCATAGGTCACGGCTATTTTTTTATAATCAGTATAGCGCCCATGATATACACAGCAGGCGAGAGAACCCAGCAGCGAAACAGCCATAACTGCCGCCATGACCGTCGTATCAAGGTGGAATTCGGGGACCAGTCCAAAATAGATCCCCAGATATGCCAATGCCACACAAAGCAGCAGTCCTATATTTCGCCACAGCTTTCCTGGTATTTTATGAAACCTCTTAAAATATCTGAGGTACACCACACCGCTCCCCATGACAAACAACAATTTAAGACATACCATCATCAGAGAGAGCATGACGCTCCGGGTGATATAGAGAAACACCGGCAGATACAGCACCGTGCAGTACAACGCATTCTTCAGCGCTTTATATTTATAATAGCTGTCCGGGTCCACCATAAAATGCGTCAGGAAAGTATAATCTTCAGACTGGGGCTTAAAAAGCCCATGACCGGATACGGCGGAGGCGATACAGCTCACCATCAAAAATAAGAACAACACCTGATTTCCGCTGACACGGCTGTCTTTCAAAAGAGCATTTGGAATAACGCAGAGAATAATATATAATCCGATATTGTACCCGATAGCTTCCTTGATCAGGTCAAGTGCGATCCCAAACAACGCGAACACTTTTTTCATCCGGTACGCTCGAAACCACGACTCTCCGATAAACTTCCCAATCACAGGTATCCGGGAAAGATAATAAATGAACGCATTTGTCTGCATGGCTATGTTTATTTTTTCAAATTCTAATAAATTACCCATATTCCACGCCCTCCTATCCCTGCAATTCTTTTATTATGTAATCCTCAAAGTCTGTCGTCGCATCTTTTTCCTGAGATGGCTTATGCAGCTTTCCATCCTTCAATATGACTATCTCATCACTGATGTCCTCCGCCAGCTGCATGATATGGGTCGCCATAAGGATGATATGCTCGGATCTTATTCTCAGAAGCGTCTCTTTTATGTCATGGGATACAAGAATATCAAAGGATGAAAGAGGCTCATCCAAAAGAATCACCTTAGGGTTTCGGATCAGGCAGCACAGCAGCTGTATCTTATTCTTCATTCCAAAGGAGTAATTTTTGAGCAGTCTGTGTCGATCCTCCAGCTCAATACGCATCAGGTCAAAATACTCGTTTATTGCTTCTTCACCCATGTCTATATGGTTCAGCTTTGTAAAGTAGTAAATAAACTCATTACCGGTCAGAAATTCCGGCAGCACGGGTGCTGCAGACACCAGTCCCACATCTTTGTATTCCAACTCTCTCCCGTTTCCGCCTTCCTCCAGCAGAACCGTTCCTCCCTCAAACAGCAGATCCGCACTGATGCAGTTAAACAGCGTGGTTTTCCCCGCTCCGTTTCTGCCAAGGATACTGTATATCCTGCCTTCCTCAAAGTCGTAAGACGCATTGTCCAACACCTTCTTCTCACCGTAACTCTTACAAATGTCTTTTATCTTAAGCTGCATAGTCAAATCTCCTTCTGGATTTATCTGCTTTTATGTTAACATACCGTCTAAAGAAAATGTATGACGTTTTTGGAAATAATTATTTTCCAAAAACGTCATGCACTTCTTCTAAGGACACTGTCCAAAAGTAAATAACAACGCAAACCGAAAAATCGTTCTTATTCTCACTCTGGCTGCCGTACTTACTGCAAGCTTACTAACTACAGCAGTCAGGACCCCTGCAATAATGCAATACAATAGTCTCTTTCAATGCATCAATGCGGAAGAACTGCTATACTGCGAGACTGATTGTAACAGCATCGAAGAAAGTAATCATGCCTAGTACCAGTTTATCGGTTGTCCATGCAGCTTTTCATAAGATCTTTTAGCAATCTCTGCTGTCCCATTTTTTCCAAACAATTCCGCACTGTAAAAGGCAAGTCTGTAATATTTCAGGCTTGTCTCCTTTTTGCCCAAATGCTCCAGAGCATCCGCCTTATTATTCAAAAATAATGGCAGCATTTTTCCTGTACCACTGACCCGGCATAAACGGATTCCTTCCTCGGAATAGTTCAACTCCTTCTCCCACTTTTCCAATCTTCCTGTGCATCCCGTCAAACGCCCCACGATCAGTATCACTCTTCTGAAATGGAATTCCGGTTTAACCTTACTCTTCTGATAATATCCCAGCAACTTCTCCAGCAGATACTCTTTCTGCTCCCACTTTTTTTCATTTCTTAACGCATCTGCCATTTTCATCATCACCGCTATTTCTTCCCCGCTAAAGGGACGGTTCCAAAAGTCCTCCCGCCATTTCCTTATATCTCTATCTCCCGGCACCTCCTCTACCGTAATAGCCAAGATTTTCCTGACAGTCTCAAACTGTCGCTCTATTGGAATCCTGCCCAATCCACATTCTATGGTAAATTCTTCATTTTCCACATACTGGCGGTTACAGCTGTAAGACAAATCCAGCACCGCTTTCATCTCCTTCAGCACCTTTTCTGCCTGCTCCCACTTTCTGTTCATGATCAACGTGGTTATCTGCCATTCCTGATCCAACAGTGCAAGGTCATCCGTCTCAATATTGCTGTAGTAATAATCCTCCCGCAAATTCAGCTTCTCTGCCAACGCCCGAAAAGTGCCTGTATTGGGCGCCCGCCTGCCGGTCTCGATCCTGGAAAGAGTTTCCGGAGTACAGATCCCCTCGCTAAGCTCCTCCTGAGAATACCCCTGATACTGCCTGTTCCTGCGGAGCACCTCATCCAGCAGGTCTGCCTCCTGCCATATGTCCGTCATATACAGCTCGTCGTCAAGCTTTTCCCCTGTCTGACCTATCTCCTGCATCAACTCCCGCCATGCTCCCAGCTGCACTTTCTCCCTATGTACCTGCTCCTCTGTTCCCAGCCCTTCCGCAGCCTTCACATAACTGTCCAGAACAGCCTCCATGCTGGAGGCATAACCGGATATTGCCATCATATTCAAAGCCCTCTCAGCCATGACCATGCACTCATGATACCTGCCCTGCTCGCAGAGAATGGGCAGATATCGGGCCGCCACCTTAGGGTACAGCTTTACCTTTTCACGTTCCTCCGAAAAGCGGGCAGGGATATAGCCTTCCAGAAAGGAAAGCACCTTCGCTGCCTGCTCCCGGTCCTGACAGGAATCACTCCAAAGCAGCATGAAACTGATTTCCTGCATACTCAGATAAGTATGTACACCCAGCTTCCCCGGAAAGTCCGGCACCGTCCTCCGGACAGCCTCCCGATACCTACCGGCCACACCGCTTTTATCTCCGGACAGCGCTGCCTCTGCCCTGGCCCGCACCACAATATAAAACTGTTCCTGAATTGCCGGATTGCAGGCAGGCTCCCGGAGGGCGTCCTCCTCCAGCAGCGTCATCACCTTTTCCCATTCTCGATCCAATTGTGCCTGGGCAAGGCGCTGCCGCCAGTCAAAATAGATATATTCTTTCTCAGTCAGCAGAGTCGCAAACTTATCCGGAGACAGCCCCAGTCTCTGCATCAGTGCCGTCAACAGGAGTCTGTCCATCCTGCGCTCCCCATTCAGATATTTCGTCAGCATCGGAGGAGCGCACAATCCTCTGCACAGATCTACTCTGCTTATGTTCTTTTCTTTGATCTTCTCACGAAGCATCCTCCCCAAGGTCTTTTTCACTTCCCGCCACCTGCCTTTTCTCCCCGGAATAACGCTTATAATATTTTAAAGCTTCCTCCATGGTCAACGAATAATGACGCATCAGCTTGTTAAGAATCACTTCCGCATTGCGGCCTTCTTCCAAATTATCCAGAATAAGGATCTTGATACTCTCCTCTCGCCCTTGTTCCAGCCCTTGGGCAAGTCCCTTGCGGTTTGCCTCAGCCATCATAGAGTTATATTCCCACTCTCCACGAAGATGACGCTCACACTCCTCTACAAATTTCGGATCGTTACATAAGGTACACAGACTTCCTGCCAACGATTCCATATATTTATTGTTTTCCGCGATCATATTAAACTCCTCCCATGTGGTTGCTTTTAATAATTTTGCCCACTGATAGATGCCGTTTGGATCAGTCTTATCTTCCGCATTTTCAAGATGCTTTAATGATACCACTTCCATGCGGAAATTGCTACTGAAAATTTGATGATTTTTCCCCGTCTATTGACATATCCTCCCAGGTTACGCATAATAATAGCGTCGGAATCCGACCCGCATACCTTGAAATAACCACCTGTAAATCATTACCCCTAACGAAAGGCATTCTCATGGATCAGCTTTCTCTTTTTGATACACAAAGCGAACATTCCCTCTCTCCCGCCACGGCGCCCCTGGCTGACCGGCTGCGCCCTCAGGGGCTGGAGGATTACATCGGACAGACCCACCTCTTAGGGCCCGGTATGCTGCTGCGCCGGATGCTGGAACAGGATCAGATACCGTCCATGATATTCTGGGGGCCTCCCGGCGTGGGCAAGACCACCCTGGCAAAAATCATTGCCGGCCGCACCAAGTCAGACTTTGTCAATTTCAGCGCCGTCACCAGCGGTATCCGGGAGATCAAGGATATTATGAAGCAGGCGGAGGACAACAGGGCTTTCGGGGTCCGCACCCTGGTATTTGTGGACGAGATACACCGGTTCAACAAGGCGCAGCAGGACGCTTTCCTGCCCTATGTAGAGCGGGGAAGTATCACCTTGATCGGCGCCACCACGGAAAATCCTTCCTTTGAGATCAATGCCGCCCTCCTGTCCCGGTGCAAAGTGTTTGTACTGAAGGAGCTGACGGAGGAGGATCTGTGCCGGCTGCTCTCCCGCGCCCTGACGGACAAAAAGGGCTTCGGCAATATGGACGTCCGCATAGACGGGGAACTACTGTCCGTCATTGCCTCCTTTGCAAACGGAGACGCCCGCACCGCCCTGAATACTCTGGAAATGGCGGTGCTGAACGGGGAGATCAGCCCCGACGGCTCCATCACCGTAAAAAAAGAAACACTGGAGCAGTGTCTGGGAAAAAAGACTTTATTATATGATAAAAAGGGGGAAGAACACTATAACCTGATCTCCGCCCTCCACAAATCCATGCGCAATTCCGACCCCGATGCAGCCGTGTACTGGCTGGCGAGAATGTTGGAGGCGGGAGAGGATCCTTTGTTCATCGCCCGCAGACTTATCCGCTTTGCCAGCGAGGACATAGGACTGGCGGACAGTCAGGCCCTGCCGCTGGCGGTGGCCGCATACCAGGCCTGTCACTTCAACGGTATGCCGGAATGTGATCTGAACCTGGCCCAGACCGTCATCTATCTGTCCCTGGCTCCCCGGTCCAACGCAGTCTACCGGGCCTATGAAACGGCAAAAACAGACGCTCTTGCCCAGCTGGCGGAGCCTGTTCCTCTTGTCATCCGCAACGCCCCCACCCGGCTTATGAGCGATCTGCACTACGGCGAGGGCTACACTTACGCCCATGACACGGAGGAAAAGATCGCCGCCATGACCTGCCTGCCGGAAAGCCTGAAGAACAGGCAGTATTACCTGCCCACAGAGGAGGGCGCAGAGGGAACCTTTAAAGAAAGACTGGAACGCAGCCGCTCTTTTCGTCAGGGTGAGCCTTCGTAAGCGCCTGCATAATATTTTCCTTGATTCTTTATATACCATAACAGTCATTTCCCGGAAAAGCAAAAAGCAGCGGCCTCGTTTCAGCCACTGCTTATGCTTTCTTAATATTATTATTTATGTATGCGTATTACAGACCGTGTGCCTGATTATATGCATTACAGATCTTATTGGAATTCTTGATCAGGATATTCATTGCAATGAAGGGACCGATACCGCAAAGCATACTGCCGAACAGCAGCCACATCAGCACTGTGGTGCCGTTCTCCTGGAAGTTCATCCCATACCTGGGCGCATTCTCCGCCAGCCTGTTGCCCAACTTATAATACCAGATCCAGGAATAGATACCACAGGTAACAAAGGACAAAACGATGAACTGCAGAAGGCCTGCGGTGCTCTCGCCGTCTCCCTCACAGGCGATGTTTACATCCTTTGCCATCCTGTATAGGAAATAATAACTGTAGATACCGCAGGTGATTATGGTAAGAATGATATAGACCAGAAGTCCTCTGTCTGTTTTCAGCTTCTCACCTGCATAGGGCGCCGGATTCCCCGACAGGGAATTACGGATATCATTGAATGCATTCTTCAACTCATTGCCTGAATTGTTGAACGCCTCCGAGGCCGTGTTCTCAAGCCTCTTCTCAACGGACTGGGAATCTGCCCCCCCCAATGACTTTCCGCAATTCGGACATACCGATGCGCCGTCATTTACACTGCTGCCACAATTTGGACAAAACATAAGCAAAACGCTCCTCTCATTTTCTTTCGTACTCCAACAGACGGAATATGATATTATTGCCCGGTTCAAAAACCACAATATCTCCGTCGGTAAATATGAGCCGATATAGATACATTGTAATAAAGGCTATCACCATTGTCAACATAATTATTTTATAAATTTTTAGATTTATTTTAGATTTTGCAAAATATACAATTATCGCAATCGGAGGTAGTATAAACAGCGGGTGATAGTAAAGCGCAGCAGAAAAGTCCAGCTTGAGCACAGACAGCCAAGCCCGCGTCATACCGCACCCAAGGCAGGAAATGCCTGTGACAAACTTGATAGGACAGCCGATCCCAACTAAGTCCAGCACCCCGTATATCAATATGATGACTGCCGCCAGACCAATCAAATCCTTATGTTTCTTCAGGCTCATATCTGTCTCCTCTGTAAAGCGCCCCTGTCTGCCGCTATGGCAGCCTGCGGAAATCATTCTTTGTAAAAACGCGGATGAATTCAAGCATTTCCTGCGTTTTTCAGCAGAATATGCAGCAGACGTCACTGCCTTCACCGTCCGCTGCAGGCACGCTTCATCCGTTTTACATCCTCCGCGGTGACCTCCCGGTCCGAATAGCGCGCCTGCTCATAAAGCCCTGCCATATCCGGCAGCGAAAGCGCGTCGCCCCACTCCTTCGCCGTCATATAACTCAGCTTTTCCCTTCCCTCTTCCGCAGCCTGAGCTGCAAGGATCCGCTTTTTAAATAATCTGCGCACCCGCTCTCCGGGCGTAAACCGCCGGAACAGTCCCGGTCCCTTACCGCCGGAGCTTCTTTTTTCAATACTGCACTTTTCCCTGATATCCGACACAACCTCCTGCTCACTGACGCCGTTTCCGTCGGCGGCTTTCCTGCCGATGCGTTCCTTCAAAAAACGAATCAGCTTCTTCAGGCCCATTACCAATCCCAGGATACAGCCGCAGAAAAACAGGATCAGCACCGCATACTCCAGCACATCCCAAAACAGGGAATGCCTGGCCTCCGGTAATTCCAACATTTTTTCTGCAACAGGATGCGCCACATTTTCCCTTACCGGGATCGGCTCCGCCGCCTCCTGACCGGCTGACAGGACCCCAAAGAAAAAACGCAGCAGCCTCTTCATCCATTCCTTTAATACGCGAAAAACGGGCTCCAGCCATTCCACATTCAGGCTTAAGAGCAGGAGCAAAACCCCTGACAGGGTATAGGGAAGCACAAGTCCCATACCCGACCGCAGCATTTCCCCGGCTGGCAGATAGCCTGCGCTGGATCGGTTCACCCGCAGAAAATTCAGATAATGCTTCAGATAATAAATGATCAGATAGCAGGCCAGCACCCCGATCAAAGCAAATACATAGTATCTGTCCCAGTCCGGCATTCCCGCCTCTATGTGGAACAGGAGGTTTGCCGCCACAGACAGCCCTGCAGCGGCAAGGGGATGGATGGGTTCCGAATAGACAGCCCGCTTTCCTCCCAGCCGAAGCCTGCAGGAACCGATGATATAGACCGCCGTACAGACCACACAGACGACTGCCCCGTTGGGATAGAGCAGCAGGGCGGCAAGCAGGGCCGCCGCCAGGACCCCTCCATGACACAATACCAGGAGCCAGACCCGCTCCGCATAATATCTTATAAGAAACAGGGCCGCCGGGATCAGGCCGCAGAGAGCCCACAACAAAAAGTCCGGTGTTTCTCCGATGGGATTTCCCGTAAACCCCATGGAGAGCCCCAGCGCCGTCATCACCAGCGGGAAAAATATCCAGTGGTTCATCTGAGATGTCAATATTTCTATGATCGGTTCCAATCGTTGAGCCTCAGCCATGACATTCCTCTCCTATCATGCATCTCCTGCTTCTTTCTTACGGTCCATGGCGGTCATTCTGCTTTACAACGAGCGTCAACCGTCAATGTGGATAAAACGCACCCGCTTCTGCAGCTTTTCGGAAAGCTTGGGATCCTCTTTCCCGGAAACAGGATAAAACCAGCAAAATTCGTTCCCTCCATCCGCGAATCTCTCCAGAAGCTCCAGAAAATCAGCATACTGATTGGGCGATACAAAGCAGGTAATGGTTCCCGCCGCTTCCGAAAACAGCCGCTCCTCAAAGCATCCTGCAAAATCCGCCGCCGGCTGCTCCAGATCCAGCCGGGCAAGCCCCCGGCAGATGGCGTCAAACTGGCCGTCCCCCGCCTTTGCTCCAATGGCAAGGGGTTCATGGGTCCGAATGTCCACGCCGTTACCATAGCACGCCGTCTGTATCCCCTGTTTCAGGAAAAATGCGCTCAGACCCGCCGCCAACCGCAGGCACACTTCCACACATTCGTCCTTTTTCATAATACCCGTATCCTCCACATTTAAAAAAATGCGAATGGACCTTAAGGCGGTATAGTTCTTCTGGTTTACCTTCAGGCCGCCTGTTCTGGCAGTGGCTTTCCAGTTGATGCTGCGCATATCGTCAAATATCTGATATTCCCTGATCCCCCTGTATTCAAAGGGATCCTCCAGCAGATGGCGTCTGGACAGCACCTCCCCGTTCAACCAGGTCAGCGACTGACGCATTTCCGGACTGTCATAGGGCTTGGGGTATACATAGATCTCCCCGTGCAGCGGCACCTCAGCCACCATCTGGTCGGTGAGGAAAATATCAGAAGCCACCAGACCGACTCCGTCGATCTCATAAAAGCCCCGTCTGCCGCCAGTAAACTTCAATGTCCTGGTGATCTTCTCCCCGCCGCTTACACGGAACATATCATTCCGATAGAACTGATCCGTGGTCCTGGCGCCCTCCACACTGTCTCCGAATACCAGATGGCGATCCGTGTTGAACTTTACCTTCAGCATGGGAAGGGGAAGCTTCTTTTTATTCCGAATGATTTCCTGCAGCGCGCTCTCCTCTCCTTCAAAGATATGGTCCCTGACAAAGCTGATATCCACCGTCAGATTCTTATTCCACAAATGCCGATAGACTTCTTTTTGCAGCAGGAACAACAGGAAAAAGAGCAGGCCGACGCTCAACAATTTTATCATGCCGTAAAATCCTCTGTAGGTACAGGTATAGTGTCAAGCAGCTTCCGTATCAGCTCCACTGCGGTCCCGCTTTCTCCTGCGCCATAGCCCGGCGCCAGCCTGTGGGCCAGAACGGGTATTGCCAGCGCCTTCACATCGTCCGGCGTCACATAGCCTCTTCCCGCCAGATAGGCATATGCCCTGGCACAGCGAAGCAGCGCCAGATCGCCTCTGGGGCTTACGCCCATGACAAGACGACTGTCCTGCCTTGTAGCGTCCACAATAGAAACCATATATTCCAGCACACATTTATGTACAAAGACCTGCCCCGCTTCCTGCCTTGCCTGCAGCAGCTCTTCCAGGGTCAGCACGCTTTCCATCTCATCCAGAGGTTCCTCCGCCATATATCGCTGCAAAATGGCAAGCTCCTCTTCCTTCCCCGGAAGCCCCATGGAAAGCTTCATCATAAAGCGGTCCAGCTGCGCTTCCGGCAGGGGAAAGGTGCCCGCTGTCTCCACAGGGTTCTGAGTTGCGATCACAAAAAAGGGCTTCCCCGGCAAATAGGTTTCCCCGTCGATAGTCACCTGCCTCTCCTCCATACATTCCAGCAGTCCCGCCTGGGTCCTGGGGGTGGCGCGGTTGATCTCATCCGCCAGCAGGATATTGGTAAAAACAGGTCCCTTTCTGAGTACAAATTCATTCCTTTTGCTGTCAAAAATATTCAGTCCGGTAATGTCACTCGGCAGCAGATCGGGGGTGAACTGGATCCGGGAGAACTTCCCCGCCACCGTTTTTGCCAGAGTCTTTGCCAGCTTTGTCTTGCCTGTTCCGGGTACATCCTCCAGCAACACATGGCCGTCCGCCAGCAGGGCGGTCAGCAAAAGCCTTGCGGTCTGTTCTTTTCCCACGATCACCTTTCCGATATTTCCAAGTACCTTTTCCCCCAGCGTTTTCCCTTTGCTTTCCATCTTTATCCTGCTCCTTCTGCATTGATTCCTTTTTGATCCGCTGCATACATTTTATAAAAATATTATGCCACAAATCTTGATTTTTTCAAGATTTGCGGCACATAAATCCCACAGCGATATTTCTGTTTTTCATAAGTTTAAAATCGAGTAGGGAAGCTTTTCTCCCTGCTCGCCGCGCAAGCCGTATGTTGCAAGGCAACAAAATTACACATATAATATCTGTTCAGCGTATCTGCCTCGTAAAGAAAAGTCAGGATTTTGTTTACGATGAGTTTACCCTGTTGTCAGCCTCCTAATGATTGCCACTGTTTCAGAGGCGTTGATCATCAACTGCTCCCTCGTTACTTTGCCTGCCTTTAGTGCCTCTGCGATACCTTTATAATCATATGGAGAACCCGGCATAAACAGATTCCCGCCCGCCATGACCGCCCCTGCGGCAGTGGCGATAGGCCACTGGCAGCCCTTTTCCGTGGCATAATCCGCAATGACCCAATCGCTCATGACGATTCCCTGAAAACCGGCCTCCTCCCGAAGATAGTTCCCGATCAGTCCACGGTGTTCCGCTGTATGAATGCCATTGATCAGGTTATAGGAAGTCATGACCGCCATGGGATTACCCTTACGGACAGCTATGGCAAACCCCTTTAAATAAATGTCGCGGAGCGCCCGTTCGCTCACCTGGCTGTTATTCTGTGTACGGTTTAATTCCTGATTATTGCAGGCAAAGTGTTTTATCGTGGCTCCGCAGCCGGGGTGCTTTTGGATGCCTCTGATCACGGCGGCGGCTATTTCCCCGCTCAGTACAGGATCCTCCGAATAATACTCAAAATTTCTGCCGCACCGGGCATCCCGCTGGATATTCATGGAGGGGGCAAGCCACAGATGCACCCCGTACTGTGCCATTTCAGCAGCCACGATATCTCCGCAGCCTTCCGCAAATTCCGCAGAAAAGCTCTGCGCCACGGCAGTGCCAATGGGTATTGCCGTGGTCGGCTGGGACAGGACAGTATCTGTTTTCTTAGGGTGATAGCCAAGACTTTTCATAAACCAGACAATGATGCGCGGCATGAGCTTCAACTGGGATTCCGGCAGGGCCACCCCGATAGCGTGGGCATTTCCCTCTGCATCCCGGACATACTCCCTGCTGATACGCAACCCCCCTGTGCCGTCCGCCATGACGGCAGACGGTATCCCAAACAATCCGCCCTGCATAAATGTCTGGCCTGCAGCTCCCGCCACGGTAAAAGCCGCATTGCCGATAATACTCTGGATGCCGCCTTTTGGATCAAAGGCGCCCAGATTCATTTTGATCAGCTGATCCTCTGTCATCCGGCTGACAGCTTCATCAATCTCCGTGGCATGGACGTGGGGCTTGCGTACAGTAACCCCATCCGCCGACAGCCGAAGTACCGTCACGTTGTCAGCCGTCTTTGTCTGTGCGTTCGCTTCCGGTACAAAATCCCGAAAACCCGGATCACCGAAAGCTCTGGCAAACTGCCCGCAGACTATTTCCCTGTCATTGCAGATGATCCCGGCAACCGTGGTATGCCGGCTGTCTGCACCGATCCGGTGAATATAGTTTCCGGTTTCCAGAATATAGCTTTCCGTCTCCGGATCATAAGAAGCAAGATCAGAAACAGCATAACAAACAGATACCCGCTGTGTCTCTCCCGGCTGCAGTTCTGCTGTCTTTACGAACCCTGCAAGCATCTGATAAGGCTGATCCAGCCGCCCGTCCGGCACAGAGACATAAAGCTGGACTACTTGCTTTCCGGGGTATTTTCCGGTGTTGGTGATGTCTGCCGAAACCGTGACCCTCTCTCCATCCAAAATAAAATCCGCCTGTTCCACGCTAAATTCCGTCCATGACAATCCATATCCGAACGGAAAAAGCGGTTCGATCCCCAATGTATCAAAATAGCGGTATCCCACATAGATACCTTCCCTGTATGCGGTATCATCTTTGCCGCCAAACTCACC
This sequence comes from Bacillota bacterium, assembly GCA_023663285.1. Lineage (GTDB taxonomy): Bacteria > Bacillota > Clostridia > Lachnospirales > Lachnospiraceae > Acetatifactor. The sequence continues at coordinate 35,186 of JAMPHT010000013.1, read as the reverse complement.
TATCTCAGGATGATCCTTCCATGCATACCATGTGGCTGTCAGTTTCCCTGACGGACTCTTTCGCCCAAGCAGGATATCCGCAAGAATATTTCCCGTCTCGGCCCCCAGCTGAGAAAGGAGCAATATATTTTTGACGTCCGCCACCGGACTTAGATCCACCATGCCTCCCGTGTTGAGCGCCAGCAGGAAGTTTTCATATCGCTCATTGCAGGCGAGAATATCCCGTATTTCCGTTTCTGTCAGCAGAATGTCCCCCGGAACCGGCTTTCGGTCGCTGCCCTCTCCCGACACACGGGACAACACATAAACCGCCGTACTGCCTTCCCCGTTCAAGGGAATCTCATACTCCGGCTCCTCCATGGAGCGCCCCATTGCCATCTGGACGGCCATCATCCTTTTTTGCCGCGCTTCTTTTTTAATAGCAGCCAAAAACTCCTCTTCCGCTTTTTCAAGCAGGCTGTCATAGGCATCCAGCCATTCCTGGGATGTGATGCTGAAACCGACGTTCTTAAGTCCTTCTTCTACCGTAACAAAGGGCATATTGACCTCTCCGGAACCGGTTCCGCCTTTGAGCGTGTGGCGCGCACCGCTTCCGTAAACAGCAATTTTTCCGGCGCTGCTTACAGGGAAGCGTCCGTCTTTCTTTAAAAGTACCGTACATTCCGCCCCGTTGTCCCTAAAATATTTTGCGTGCTGCTTGATCATAAACTGTATATCCATCTTCCCTCCGTTCCGCCGCACAAGCGGCATATTGATGTATCGAAAACTTTGGTTCCCACTGTCATTCCGACTGTCCTATCATATGTTTCTGAAATGCCTGTGCGTCTGTTGCCGCAACGGAACGAAAATACGCCATGACCGCCCTTTCCTTTACGCTCATACGAACGCTTTCACCTCTATCTCGACCGGCTTTACATCCTTACTTGTGACAGTGATTTTCACCGCTCCTGCCTCCGTCCCTGCCCTGACGACCGCCAACAGACGCCCCCTATAACTGTTAAAAGTATTGCTGATATACCGTTCATTCGTCTTGCACAAGGCACTGCCCAGACCCTGCAGTTTACCGGCTCCCTCTACTTTGACTGTGACTGGCTGCTCAATATAAGGGATCAGTTCCCCGTTTCCGTCTGTAAATTCAATGGGCAGATAACAGAGGGACTGTCCATCTGCTTTTAATTCCGATTTGTCAGGCGTCACGGACAATTTTATTTCCTTGCCGCCGGTACTCAGACTATGTCTGGAGACTTCCCTGCCGTCCGCATCCAACGCAACGGCAGTCAATGTACCGGGTGTATAAGCCGTCTTGAAAATCGCTTTGTACTTCTTTACAGGCTTGGCGCCGATCTCCTTTCCGTTCAACTCCAGGCGGACAGAAGCGGCATCTGTATATACCTCCACCACCGCTTTCGTCCCTTCATAGCCGTGCCATGTCCAGCTGTCGATGGCGTTGGTAAACTGCCATGCGCCGGTGGTAGGCTTTTCGTCCGCATGGTTCAGGGGACGTACCCCGATAAAAGGCGTTTTGCGCAGCCCCCACACGGTCTGCATAAAGGCCATGGCCGCCAGCGGCTTGCCGGTAATATCGATCATACCCTGACCTGCCAGCAGGGGCAGACCCTTGTAAGAGTGATAAGTCCAGTCTCCGATGCAGGCTTCCCCCAGGTAATCCCACGCCGACCAGACAAAATCACCCAACACCTGGGGATATTTCTTCACCCGCTCCCAGTTGTAGGGCAGATCCGCCGCCATGGTCTCACTGCCTACCATCAGTCGGTCCGGGTAATTCTGCACATCATCGTCATATCGGGAAGCGGCATAGTTCAGACCCAGGACGTCCAGCCCGTCTGCGGCGCCCCGGCAGGCTTTATCTCCCTTTTTCCCCGCAGCCATATAGAACATCAGGCTGCCCAGCTTTCCGGCCATGGCGTTGAAAAAGGCCGATCCGGTTTTCTTTTCCTTGTAGCCGCCTTTTTGAGGCAGAGGTTCCGCTTTATATTCTCCCTTGTCCTTATAGACGCCGACCCCCAGCATGGTGTAGACATTGAGCAGCACATTCACCCCCGCAGTGACCGGACGTGTCGCGTCCAGGGTGTGGATATAGTCAGTCAGCATCCGGCAGGTCTCCGCGCCTTTCTGGGAAGCTGTCTCGGAAACCTCATTCCCGTGGGAGTACATGATAACACAGGGATGGTTAAAGGAAGCGTTTACCATGGCTTCAATATCCTTTTTCCACTCAGAGTCAAACCACCTTGCATAGTCATGATAGGTCTTGGGGACATACCAGCCGTCAAAGGTTTCGTTCATCACATACATCCCCAGTTCATCGCAGATATCCAAAGTGATTTGTGATGCGGGATTGTGGGCAATGCGCAGGGCATTAAAGCCGTTTTCCTTCAAAATGGAAATACGCCGATATTCTGCATCATAGAAATCACAGGCGCCCAGCACACCGTGATCGTGATGGATGCAGCCGCCGCGGAGCAGGACACGCTGCCCGTTCACCCGCAGACCCTTCTTGGCATCCCACTCCAGGAGCCGGATGCCGAAGGTATCCCGTCTCTCTCTTCCGCCCTTGCGGATCACACAGGTATAGAGATTAGGCGTTTCCGCAGTCCACAGCCTGGCATTGGGAACCGTGATCTCACCGGGTACACCAAAGGCCACCACTGTTTCCCCGTCAAGTATTTCCACAGTGTCCGCATCGGCAGTCACCTGAATCACAGCCGGTTCATAGGATTTTGTAATGATCCTGGGTGCATCCGGCTCATCGATCAGCAGGCTGACCGGACGATAGATGCCGGAGCCGGAATACCAGCGGCAGTTAGGCTCCAGGGAATTGTCCACATCCACGCGCAGATGGTTTTCTCCTGCCTGGACGGTATCAGAAATGTCCACATCAAAGGCTGTGTAACCGTATTTATGCGCGCCGGCCTGCCTGCCATTGACAGTGACTGTGCAGTTCTGGTACACGCCCTCAAAATGCAGAACGATTTTCTTTCCGATGTCCTCACTGTTTATTTCAAATTCTCTTTCATAGGTATATTTCCCTCCGGGGAAATATCCTGAGTTGACGCCGTTACGGCAGCTACTGTCCCGCTGCTCCTCCAGCATGGCGTCATGGGGAAGATCAACCAGTTTCCCGTCGCAGGTCCAGTTCAGATTCATCTCATATTTCATGGCAAAATTCTCCTATCTAACTATTAAAAGTTCCTTTTTAATTTGCTCCTCCAAATGCGTTTTCCAAACGCTCATATTCTTCCCTTGATACAGGAAGTACAGAACCATGCTTACAGCCCTCCGGAAGGCAGTATTCCTGCGGCGACAGTCTCCGGAAATCAGCCGATGCGATCCCTTCCACAGAGGCGATCAACGGAAAATACCCAACGCCGGCGTTCGGACTGGCATACCCATCCATCAGAAGAATATAATTTTCACTGTCATTCAGCTTATACACACAGGGGCCCTCCACACCATGCTCTCCTGCCACAACTTCCTTGATCAGAGAGTAACCTCCTGCGATCTGATCGCTTTTCTCACATTGAATCGTATGCAAAGTATCGTTTTTCGTAAATCTGTAGTAGGTATCACCCACCTTTACCGTCGTCGAATCAATGAAAGAACAATATTTTTTTGCCGGGACAAACCATACCCATTTTTCTTTCTTTTGGTTTGGCTTCTTCGGAACAAGGATCTCCGCCTTGGTAAAATGCTCAAAATCCTTTGTCCGCGTATAATACACGCTCATGTCCATCTCGCCCGCCGCTGCGGCGGAAAATGCCATCACATAATCCCCTTCTGCCTCATCAAAACAGACCTTCGGCGCCCATATGCATCCCAACGAATCATCGATGACCTGTCTCAAGCTGTCCTCGCTCCAATGAACCAGATCCTCTGATTCCCATATATGCACCGATTTGCTTCCGCGCAGCTTATATTCCCTCCACCGATTCCTGTTCACGTCTAAATCAGTAGCGATGATATAATATTTATTGTCTATTCGGGAACGAATAAGATGCGGATCACGGGCCGCCTTTGTCCCTTTATCCGGAGTCAGTATCGGCTCATTATCATTAAGCGGTGTAAAATGCAGCCCGTCCCTGCTCAACGCCAGATATACATACTGCATATCCCTCGCGACGCCTCTCCATCTGAAATAAGCATATACATAGCCATAGTATTCCATTATCTATTGCCCCCTTCCCCGTATACCTTCTTATATTATAACGCCTTTTACTTCTCAAATTCATCGCCGTGGACGCTGCCCAGGTCGATGACCTTCGTCTTTTAATTTTACAGTACTGCCCTTGATTTGTAATGTAAAATGCGCTATTATATTGTAAATTTGTAAATCAAGGGGAGAACTTTTTATGGAGAAATACGAATCCTTTTGCAGAACCTTTTATGTTTCCCACTTTTTACCGATTGCCTATTATGAAAATGGCAGGGAACTGTATGTAGCAGGCTTTCCTGAGGATATTCCCGTTTACGGTTCTGTCCTGCGTATCCTGTTGGCAGCTCCTCAGAGTCCCGCTGTTTATATGATGCCGGATATGGGGCTTTACGGTCTTGTCCGGTTAAATGACAGAAATGGCTGCTTCGTGTTAGGCCCCACCTACAGCAGCGCCATTTCCCCTGAAATAATACAGACCTATATGTCCAAAAATGCCATCCGCCGGGACCGCCAAAGCGATATTACGCAATTTCTTTGTTCCATTCCACACTTCAGCTATAACCGCTTTATTTACCTTTTGTTACATCTGCATCTGGTTTTGAATGGGGAAGAAATTTCTGTCACAGAACATTTTGGCATTTCCGATGCGGATATAGAAAAAGAAATCGCCTCCCGGCATATCAAAGCATCTTATGCAACCAGGGATGCCGGGAAGCAGCACGGAACCTACTTTATCGAAAAACAGCTGCTGGAATATGTACGACAGGGAAATCCCGAAATGACAAGACAGTTTCTGCTGGATACTGCCGGAAAACAACAGCTTACAGAAGGAACTCTGGCGGACACACCCTTAAGGCAGGCCAAAAACATTTTTATCGGAACTGTCACCATGATAGGTAAAGATGGAGCCATTCCCGGCGGCATGGACATTGAACAGGCTTACCAGCTGATCGATACTTATATCCAGGAATGTGAACGGCTGCAATCATTGGATGCCATCAAAAGCCTGCAGTACAATATGGTGATTGACTTTACCAGCCGTGTACAGCAGGCTAAACTGCCCGATGGAGTATCAGATGAAATTTTCTCCTGCATCCAATATATAGGCGCGCACCTGATCGACCAGATCACAGTCCAGGATGTGGCTGCTTCCATCGGGAAAAGCCGCGCTTATCTTGCTGCAAAATTCAAACAGGAGACAGGCCGGACCATTGTTGAGTACATTACCGACTGCCGTATGCTGGAAGCCAAAACACTTTTAAAATACACCGGAATGTCCCTGGCCGAGATCAGCAGCTACCTCCATTTTTCCAGCCAGCCCTATTTCCAGAATGTATTTCGGAAATATTATGGAGTAACCCCTGCAAAATACCGGCAGAGTCATAAAAAAATAGATGCTGCTCCACATTCTCTTTGACATACTAAAAAAACTTTTATCGATTGCAAAATGCACTGTGTTTTTTCAAAAAAATCCTCTTGTAGACAATTTTATAATAATATGGCTGATTTTACATTACAAATCATTAAAAATCCTGTACTATGTCAACAAGTACAGGATTTTTAATGCGGAAATTACCAAAATTATCTAACCTATCTAACGGAGGACACTGCCAATGGAACATATCTGCAACCCGCTGAACCTTTCCTACAAATACCAATTTCACGGCAGCTTTTACGGTCATGCCATCTGCAGAGAAGCTGCCGATCCGTCCATGATCCTGTTTCACGGGCGATACTATCTGTTCCCGTCCATGTCGGCGGGATTCTGGGTCTCGGATGATTTGGCAGAGTGGCAAAACTACCCGCTGACCGGTCTCCCCATCCATGACTATGCTCCTGACGTACGGGTGATAGGAGAATATATGTATTTCTGCGCCTCCAAGCGGAACAGCAAATGCCCTTTCTACCGGACAAAAGATCCCTGCTCCGGACAGTTTGAGCGTGTGGCCGCCACACTGACCTTTTGGGATCCGCATCTGTTTCAGGACGATGACGGCCGGATATATTTTTATTGGGGCTGCTCCAACCAAAAGCCCATTTACGGTGTAGAGCTGGATCCCAAAACCATGGCCCCCATCGGTAAACCCCAGGGCTTGATTGAAAGCGATACGACGCATCACGGCTTTGAACGCAACGGAGAAAATCATATCATGCCCCCGGCAAAGAAGATGGGAGAGCGTATCATGCGCATCCTGGCCGGAGGAAGCGCACCCTATATCGAGGGCGCATGGATGACTAAGCATAACGAGAAATACTATCTGCAATATGCCGCTACCGGTGCGGAGTTTAATGTGTACTCTGACGGCGTTTATATTGGCGACAGCCCCTTAGGACCGTTTACTTATGCAGAGAACAATCCCTATTCCTACCGCCCCGGCGGATTCATGCCCGGTGCGGGGCATGGTAGTACCATGGAGGATAAGTTTGGGAATCTCTGGCACACCTCTACCATGCGGATCAGCGTGAGCTACAACTTTGAGAGGCGTATAGGGTTGTTCCCCGCTGGTTTTGATCAGGATGGCGAGCTGTTCTGCAACCAGCGCTACGGCGACTGGCCGATCCGGGTGGAGCAGAACCGCTTCGATCCCTGGCGGGAGCCGGACTGGATGCTGCTCAGTTACGGGAAAACCATGACCGCATCCTCCTTTGCACCGGAGCATCCGGCGAATCTGGCGGCGGACGAGTGTGAACGGACATGGTGGAAAGCTGCATCGGACAGCGGCGAGTGGCTGCAGATCGACCTGGGCGAAGTGATGACCGTCCACGGCGTCCAGATCAATTTTGCAGATGACGGCCTGCATATGGAGCCGCCGAAGGACGCAAAGTGGGGCGGAGAATGGCCCATCAAGCGCATCATTGACACGGAGCTCCATAAGACCCGATGGAAACTGGAGGGTTCTCTGGATGGTACGGAGTTTTTCATGGTTTGTGACAAAAGCCGGGCAGAGACAGACCTGTCCCATGACTTTATCTGTATGGAGGACGGTATTCAGGTGCGCTATCTGCGGTGTACCATCATGGAGCTACCGTTCCATCAGGCCGCCGCAGTCTCCGCGCTGCGTGTATTCGGTTTATCGAAATGCCCAAAACCCCGACAGGTCTCTGAACTGAAAATCAAGCGCAACAATATGGACATGGATCTGTCCTGGGCAGAAAGCGGCGATGCAGTGGGACACGCGGTCCTGTGGGGACACGCGCCGGATAAGCTGTATCACAGCGTCATGGTATATGGAAAAGATGTATGCCATATCGGCGCGCTGAACAAAGGACAGACTTGCTTTATCAGGGTGGATGCCTTTAACGAAAGCGGTATTACCCACGGAGAAACGACAGGACCGTTTTGATGTGGAGAAAATAAAGAATTTGAAGGAGGAATTACCATGGAAAAAATGAAAAGAAATTTAGGAAATCTTTTGATGTGTCTGGCAGAAATTGTGATCGGTATTCTTTTGCTGATCGATCCGGTGGGCTTTACCGCAGGTATCATCATCACGCTTGGCAGCCTGCTGGCGATTCTCGGAATCGTAAGCATTATCGGCTATTTCCGGGCTGCCCCGGAGGATGCCGCACAGAAAAGCGGGCTTGCCATAGGACTTGTAGCGCTAAGCGTTGCACTGGTATGTATTTTCAAGACAGAGTGGTTTATTGCAGCGTTTCCGCTGATCACGGTTTTTTATGGAGTACTCATTCTTTTGTCCGGGATCGGTAAAATACAGTGGACAGTAGATATGCTGCGGCTGAAACAGAAATACTGGTTTGTTGCGCTGATTGGAGCAGTGCTGTCTGTAATATTTGCCGTTCTTGTTTTGACAAATCCGTTTACTTCTACGGTACTTCTTTGGAACTTTATCGCGGTCTCGCTGATTATTGAGGCTGTCATGGACATTTTGACATTTATATTCGGCATGAAACAGAAATAGCAGATTTTGATTGAATAAGGAGGGGACACTATGGCCGTACAGGGCAAACAAGGCTTTTTTGAAAAAAAAATCTGGAACAGCAGAATCACTACGGAGGACACAACCTTCAAAGAAAAGGCTCTCGGTTATCTGCTGGGGCCGGTAGGCGCACTGTTGTTCAATGCAATCGTCAATGGATATATCAACGTCTACTACACGGATGTCTTGGGGTTGACTGCCGTGGCAGGCGGTGCTTTTCTGGCCATCTTTCCGCTGGTATCCAAAATTCTTGACGCTGTAACTAATGTGTTTATGGGATATTTGATCGACCACACAAGGACGAAACAGGGGAAAGCCCGTCCGTATATCCTGCTGGGTACGATCCTCATGCCCATTGCAGGTATCCTGATGTTTGCGATTCCCAAAGCCAGCATGACTGTCCAACTTGTCTGGATCGTCATTTCCTATAATTTGTACTATGCCATCAGCTACACGATCTACAACATGAGCCACAACATGATGATACCGCTTTCCACCAAAAATTCCAGCCAGCGTGCGACACTCTCCACCCTTGCCAGCATTTCCAACATTGTTTTCGCGGGAACGCTGACATCTGTCCTTGTACCCATGCTCGTACTGCCGATAATTGGTGTGAACCAGACAAAATGGATCACCATGATCTGCATTGTGTCCATTATCGTATTGCCCCTTGGACTGCTGGAGTATTTCTTCACCAAGGAACGGATCACAGAGGCGGAAAATGAAGGAGCAGCCGAAAAGAAAGAGGAAATCCCCTACATGAAGCAGATGAAAGCCTGCTTTACGGACAAATATATGGTAATGGTGCTGCTGATTTACACCATTAGTCAGTTTATCGCCTATATGCGAAGTACCAGCCTGCTCTACTACTGCAACTACATCCTGGGCACCTATAACGATGGCATCACGCCCACTATATTGCAGGTGATAGGCGGCGTCCCTATGGGACTGGGTATGTTCATCATCATCCCGCTGACAAAGAAGTTTGAAAAGAGAACCCTGTTCCTCATCGGAAGCGGTTTGACCGTAGCAGGAGTTGCCATCTGTCTGCTGGCTCCCGCCAATATGGGCGTAGTCGTTGCCGGACAGATTATCAAGAATGTGGGAACCATCCCCAGCTCCTATATCTTCATGGCTTTCTTCGCAGACTGCCTGGATCATTTCGAGCTGACCCACCGTTTCCGCTGCGATGGGTTCGGTATGTCAGTATACAACATTATCATTACGGTCATGGCAGGTCTGTGTACCAGTGTCTTCAACCTTATCCTGTCCCGCACCGGATATGTGGCACCCAGCCTTGTGGACGGCGTGACTGTGGCGGCGGCGCAGTCACAGGCTACATTGACCGGCATCCTCGGCTCCTATTATGGTGTGGAGCTTGTGGGGGCGGCGCTGATGATGATCCTGTTCTTCTTCCTGCGGGTGGAAAAAGTTCTGAAAGCAAAAGGTCAAAAAACCGAAAATTGACAGATATAAGGCTCCTGATTGCCAGGAGCCTTTCCCTTTTTCCGTGACTCATCAAAGATAAGCTGCAGCCCCCGGTGAAGGTGTACCACGTGATATTGTTCACATTCTCTTTCGCGCTATAGCCGGTGTGGCCCATAAGGAAAAGTGTCAAGCACAGACTAAACTTTTTTTAACAATTTCGTAACAATTAATCAATAGTAACACTGGAACTGTCTCTCTATACATAGCAAGTTTTTCATTGCTTCCAAAATCAAAAGCAGTCAGCAATTAATATACTCATACAAAGCATCTTTCCCGCCCTCCAACTCATTATCACATGCCTCACACAAATATTCATTTGTCTCAAAAAACAATCTTGTCTCTGCATCCGACAAGAGCTTATAAATCTCCATTCCCAACAACATTTTATAAGCAGCTTCATAATCCATATTCTGCCTTCTCATTAAATGCTTTGTTAATGCCACAACACACATCCCCGTTGTAGTCTCAATCCTGCTATCTCTCACAGTGTTACCTCCAGTCAATTGCCTTTATTCTTACAATAAGCCTGTCTGCCACTTCCTGTTTTCCTACATAATATTGGATTCCCAGATTTTCGGTTTCCAGATTATTCAGCAATATCCCTTTGGCCGCATCTGACCCAACTTTGCCATACAGACCATCCCAATATGCCTTCAGACAGAACGCTGTATCGTCATCTGCCGTAGGCCCAATCACCATATCATAATCGTGCGGTATGCCGCTTTTTTCTCTACACAGCAGGACAAAATCAAGCCATTCCAAGTCTGCCTGGTCAAATACCTTGATTTTCAGGCTTTCTGCATAATCCGCATCTAATGTTACCTCGTATAATCTCTCAGAAAAGACATCATCCTTTTTCCCTCTGCTTCTTCTTACAACTTCTCTATACTTTTTATGCATCATGCCTATTGCCTGATTTTTTGAAACAGCCATGTAAAATCCTCTGCCAAAATCTTTTCTTTCCCTTCCCAGCCTTACATCAACTTTCTGTATTTCTGACACGGTTCCATGGTATAAAGTCGTCTTAAGATTGCGATACATATTGTTCGACCTCCCTTACCATTTCATCTCCTGTCATGCTGTCGAATATATCCGGACATTCTGCAACATAGTTTAATATTGCATACTATTTATCTAATTTTAAAAAATCATCCGTTGAAATGTTATGCTTTTTACAATAATTTTCTGTCACTAAATACATAAGGAATATCGTATTATTCAGTCTTTTTTCTGACATATTTTCTATCCTTTCCATAGCTTTTACATACGAATCAAATGCCGTCGGCAAACCTGTCATAAAAGAAAAGCCTGTTGCCCGGCTTCTCTCCAAGCGGTTTGCAAATCATACCTCCGCTTCGCCTCAAATCATTTTTTCAAGATCCCTGTTTAACTTTGTGAAAATAACATTATAAGGATAAAATCCATTTTGGGGGAAAGTATCTTTCAGCCGATTTTTTGCGTTCGTGTTGATTTTTACAAGTTCATCAATAATCAGGGAATCATAAAACTGTACCTTTTTTTCTATAATATCATTTTTACAGTTCAAAGACATCTCAAAACGGCTTTCATAACACACTATCCCACAGGCAATCTGAAGATCTTCAAACCCGGTAGATTTTATAAAATAATTACGATAAGTGTTCAATATCACGCAGTCATCAAGAAAATTTTCGGTATCCCCTACTGTTGGGACATCGTTAATGATAACTGTAAAAGTATAAACACGCTTCCTCTCTCCAGCCAGCATATAAAAACCATTGAGATAGTCTTTGTCATTATCCTCAACAAAAATACTTTCTGTCGAAAATAATTCAGCCAAAAATTTCTCGAATCTTTCAAGAAGTTGATTGGATTCATTGGATATCTCAACTCTAATCTTGACATATCCGACAAAGAAACTTTTGTTGCGAGTCTTGCATCGCTTCCAGCATCCAAGTCCCTGCGCTGCGTCTAAAAAATTTACGGTCTCATCGTCTTCCTCCTGCCGTTCAGTGCCTCTCTCAATGATTTCATAGTGATTCTGCCGTTTTTGAATCTCAAACGCTTTTCCATTGGCCTTAAAACACGGGAATCTGTCTGCCTTCTCATCATTGATAGGGCAACCTATTGCTGAAACCTCAAAGGGTAGTCCTTATAACAGCTTGACTAAGGATTTGTCAATCACCTTTTTACAAATGCAAAAGGGATAAGATTTGCTCGTCTTAAGTATAACACACCGACAAAGCCCGCGCAATAAACACTCATTTTTTTAATATCTTTCAAAAACTCAGTACGTGAAACTTACACTCTTCTTGCTGTTCTGAATATAAATATATAAGATTTTTTCTCTGGCAGGGTTTCCATTATCTGGTTTCCATTATCTGTTCCGGCTCATCCTCCGCCTGTTTTATTTCCGCAGAATGCCCTTCCATATACTCCTCCACCGCCGGATCCACAATCCCCGTCGTCCTCCTCCACTCCTTCGTCCCTTCCACCTTCGCCGCAGGCTGGGTATGTTTCGCCAGAAACCTGGTCAGGGCATACAGATCGATCCAGATCTCATTATTCCCTTCCTTCTGGGACTCGTCAAAGATCAGCTGCAGTCCCCAGTGGAGATGCACCACGTCGATATTGTTCACATTCTCCTTTGAGCTGTAACCGGTGTGGCCCATATAACCGATCACATCCCCTGCCGTCACCACGCTGCCCTCCTCCAGCCCTTCCGCATAAGGGTAATTCTGCCGCAGATGGGCATAGTAATAATACCGCTTTCCGTCAAAGCTGGTAATCCCGATTCTCCAGCCGCCGTACTGGTTCCACCCCAAAGCGGTCACTACCCCCGACTCCACCGCCATGATGGGCGTACCCACCAGGCCCATCATGTCATGGCCCAGATGCTTTCTCTGATAGCCATAGCTTCTGCCTGCGCCAAAATCATCATAATGGGTATAGTCAAAGCCCCTGGCAAGGGGAAAATATCCTTTCAGCCCGTATACCGTCTCATACTCCACACCAGTCACCGATTCTTCTGACGCAGATTCTTCCGTCCCTGAAGCCACGCCCCCGCTTCCGGTCCCTGTGCCTCCACTTCCGGTCCCCGCTCCTGTGCCTGCCGTCTCTCTCCGGTATTCACCCACCAGCCCGCCGATGGCGGCGTCGTATGCCTCCCTGTAATACTCGTAATATTTCATATCCGCCGTCAGTTCTTCCAGGGTAGTCTCCCCTTCCGACAGCTTCTTCGCCGCTTTATCCAGAGTCTTTAGCGCACTGCTGTCAAACTTTCCTCCGGTTTTTGCCGCCGTGTAGGCCAGGATATCCACCCAGCAGATCTCATGCTCTGTGCCATGGGTTTTTACGTCCCATTCATAGGCACTGCAGAGTGCATCGTAGGATACCGTAAAATCCACCCACTTTATGTAATCATTCTCTATGGACAACACCATATTACCGGCGGTCTCCCTGTCTCCCATGCCGCCCTGTCGTCCTGCCACGGCTGCTGCCAGCGCCAGCACCAGCACACATTCCGCCAGTATTCCCTTCTTCAGCCAGGTCACATATTTTGCTCTCTGTCTTTTATTCATCACCGCTCCGGGTAGCGTTTATCACTGAAATATATGAAAAAGGCGGCGAACTTATTCGCTCACCGCCCTTATCCGATTTCATCGGACGCTTGCCGGGTATTACGCTTCCGGCTCTATCAGTCCGTAGGTATCGCCTTTACGCTTGTATACCACATTCACCTGATCCGTATCCGCATTGATAAACACAAAAAAATTGTGCCCCAGCAGCTCCATCTGGATGCAGGCGTCCTCAGGATACATAGGCTTTATGTCAAATTTCTTGGTACGGACGATCTTGATCTCCTCCTCGTCCATGTAATCGTTTTCCACATACATTTTACTGAAAGACTCCGCCGTCTGCTGCTTGTCCACAATTTTGGTCTTATATTTCTTCAGCTGCCTTTCGATGATCTCCTCCACCAGGTCAATGGACACATACATATCATTGCTGACCTGTTCGGAACGAATGATGTTTCCCTTGACGGGAATCGTCACTTCGATCTTCTGGCGTTCCTTCTCAACGCTCAACGTCACATGAGCTTCCGTATCAGGATTAAAATACTTTTCCAGCTTGCCGATCTTTTCTTCCACCGCTGCCCTCAATCCGGGCGTGATCTCGATGTTCCTGCCTACAATAATAAATTTCATGCTAATCATCCCTTTCGGTTATTTATTGTATAAACATTGTACCATGTTCTCATACGGTTTTGCAACAATTTACCAAATTTTTTAATTGCGCGCCATATTGATTTTTTTCGACAAAAAAGCATTTTTATTAGAACTTCACAAAACAGGCGTTCCGGTTTTCACCCCCCGATTAAGTAATCATCGCGCCTTAAAAGCAGTGGATAATGTGTATAACTTAGTGTATAAGTCGCTTCTGTCCGTTTTTAGGGTGTTTTTGATGTGGATAACTATTTTTTTCATATGCTTTTGGTTTCGACAAAATATCCTTGCTTTTTTATCTTTTGTACAATATGCACAGATTCCATAAGCTTATACCTTTTTTCAGGCAGGTGCAATATTTTGAAAACTCCGGTAATTTGGATATACTTTTCCGTTTTGGGACACAAAAAGAGAGTTGTCCTTGCAACAACTCTCTCCCGTCATCTGTTATAAGATCATCCGCCTTAGAAAATTCTTCTGATCGCCAGGATCTTTCTGTAATTCGCCTGAGAAACAATGATTCCGGTCCTCTTGTTGGAAGCGTGAACGATCTGTCCGTTGCCGATATACAGTGCCACATGGCCGGAGTAGCAAATCAGATCGCCGGGCTGGGCATTCTCAAGACCGTCCACCGCATAGCCCTGGCTGCGGTCTGATGCGGAGGAATGAGGCAGGCTCACACCGAAGTTCGCATAGACGCTCATGACAAACCCTGAACAGTCAGCGCCATTGGTCAGGCTGGTTCCGCCGTACACATAGGGATTTCCTACAAACTGCAGCGCGTATTCCGCCACTGCAACGCCCATCTCGCTTCCTTCTCCCACCGCATAAGTGGTTGCAGGCTGGCTATTCTCGGATGTGTTTGTTTCTTTATTTGTATTGCGCTCTGCCTTTGCTCTTGCCGCATCCTGCGCTTTTTTACGTTCTGCCGCTTCCTTTGCAAGACGGGCTTCCTCTTCCGCTTTGGATTCCGCCTGGACAAACTCGCTGTGAAGCTCTACATAATCGGCGGATACCCAGCCGGTTCCTTCCTCCACGTCAACCTTTACCCAGCCTTCCGTCTCTTCCAGCACCAGAAGCTCATCCGCCATAGGCACCATTCCCAGAATGGAGGACTCCGTAGTAGGCTCCTTTCGTACAAACAGCGTCTGGGTGTTCACGGTAGCAATTCTCGTTCCTACGCTTCTTGCAATATCCACCGCCTCTTCACCGGTCACACAATATTCACCCTTCACATATCCCGTAACGGAACCGGATTGGATCTGATACCAGCCGTTCTCTTCGGAAATAAAGGTCCCCACGGAATTATTGTAAAGCTTTCCAACGATCTCACCTTCCTCGCTGGGTATGCTTCTCACATTGACATAAGCCCGCACCTGCGCAATCACGAGATTGCGGAACAAATCCTCCTCTGTAAGCTCCTCAGAGCCCTGTTCTGCCGCATCGTCATCATCTATATGGATCCACTCCACAATGGATTCAATGGGAATCGCTGTCTGTTCCGTAACGTTCTCAAGCTTATTGCCGTTTGCAAGTACCAGCCCGATACCGCCGCTGGGCATTACGGACGCTTCCGCCGTAAGTCCGACGCCGGAAAAGGTAATAGCCGCTGCCAGAACATATGCTGTTGCTTTTACATTCCTGTAATTCATCGTATCTCCCTTCCTATCTTTATAGAAAGATCCTATCTAATGTATTAATTATTAATATTTGCCCTCATTTGTTACAAAATTATTACGGTTCTTAACAAATATATCACTCCTGCCCCCTTTTGTCAACAGCCAAGTCAAATTCGCTAATTTCCTCCGGATTCCTTTTATTTTCAGTCTTTTCAACGTCTGCACAACAAAAAAACCATCAAAAGGGATGGCTTTTTTGTTAAAAACTATTAAGAAATTATTTAATTATTTTTTGCAGAAGGCTCCCGCCGCCACCGCTGCGTTGGCTCCGTCCGCCACTGCGGTGATGATCTGCCGTATAGGCTTACTTCGCACATCACCGGCGGCGAACAGACCGGGAATCTCCGTGGCGCAGTCCTCCCCCGCCGGAATATACCCGCCGGGGTCAAGCTTCAGGCTTTCCCGCACCAGCTCCGTGTTAGGATGTATGCCGACCGCTATAAAAATACCTGCCACAGCCAGTTCAAACCTTTCTCCGCTTTTCAGATTTTTGACACAAAGCTTCTCTACCGCACTCTCTCCCTGTATCTCTTCCACCGTACAGCTGTATAAGATCTCCACATTGAGCAGCTTTTTCAGTTCCTCCTGCAGCGCCGCCGCTCCCCGGAACTCATCCCTTCGGTGGATCAGATATACCTTTTCACAGGTTCGCGCCAGATATATGGCATCCTCCAGGGCCACGTCGCCACCGCCCACGACCGCTACCGCTCTTCCTTTAAAAAAGGCTCCGTCACAGGTGGCGCAGTAGGATACTCCCATTCCGGACAGTTCCTGCTCACCCGGCACTCCCAGATGCGCGTGAACTGCCCCCGTAGCCAAAATCACTGTCTTTGCCTCCAGCTCAGCCTCGCCGACGATCACCGTTTTGCTCTGCCCGTTATCCCTGATCCCGGTGACCTCCGCCTCCCGAAACTCCACCCCCAGCTTATCCGCATGGGCCCGAAACTGCATTCCCATGTCAAAGCCGTTCATGCCGGGCATTCCCAGATAATTATCCACCTCGTAAGTATTCAGCACCTGACCGCCGCTCATAGGCGCGCTCTCCAACACCAGCAGCTTCAGGCCCGCCCTTTTCCCGTATACGGCCGCCGAAAGCCCTGCCGGGCCGGAGCCGATGATGATCAAATCGTACATATTTCCTCTCATTCCGCCGCGCAAGCGGCATTTGGTCCGCTGTGACCTTCAATCCTTATCTGTCCCTTAAGTGTAACAGTTTATGTGTGAAAACGCAAGAAATTGTGATATAATAACCGCAGGAGGACTTCCTATGAAATCAAACAGAAAAACCGCCCTTATCACCGGCGCTTCCCGTGGAATCGGTCTGGCCACGGCAGAATGCTTCAGCGCTGCCGGTTACGACCTGATCCTCACCTGCAAAAATTCTATGGAATCGCTGCAGGAGACAGCCGCCGGACTCCGGGAAAAAAATCAGATCCAGTGTCTTGCCGTTCAGGCGGATATGGGCAGGGAAGAGGACGTGCTGCGGCTTTTTCAGTCCATAGACAGCCTGGATGTACTTGTGAACAATGCCGGTATCGCCTATATGGGCCTTCTCACCGATATGACAGCCGAGGAATGGCACAGAGTCCTGTCGGTCAATCTGGACGCCTGCTTTTACACCTGCCGGGCTGCCATTCCCCTGATGCTGAAGCGCCATCGGGGAAAAATCATCAATGTTTCCTCCGTCTGGGGAAATCAGGGCGCCTCCATGGAGGTGGCCTATTCCGCCTCCAAAGGCGGCGTAAACGCTTTCACCAAGGCCCTTGCAAAGGAGCTTGCCCCCAGCGGCATCCAGGTCAACGCCATAGCCTGCGGCGCCATTGACACCGCTATGAACGACTGTCTGACTTTTGAGGACAAGGCTGCCCTCACCGCGGAGATCCCCGCCGACCGGCTGGGACTGCCGGAGGAAGCTGCAGCGCTCATCCTCCAGACAGCCCATGCCCCTGCATACATGACCGGTCAGGTCATCACCATGGACGGCGGCTGGTACTAAAGAAACGCTGATCAAAGCGCGTATCAGCCTCAAAAAAATCTGTTATCCCGTTCCTCGTTCAGGATCGCCTGTACGTCCGTGCCGGGCGCCAGATCATCCACTATTTTCTGCATCTCCCCTTTGGATCTGGCATCCCTGCACCGCATAAGCAGGTGCTCTTTATCCGACTCGGTCAGACCCGCGTAGCCCTGCATGGCGCCCCCATTCATCATCAGGTTCATGCCGAAACCCAGGGGAAGAAGGTCTCCTGCACCGTAGCCCGTTCCGTAGCCTTCTCCGGTGACTCCGTTAAGATCCATTTCTGCACACTCCTTTCATTTCCGCCGGAAACCGGACAGGTCCGCCTTACATTCCCTTCGGACTGCCGGATACCGCGAAGCTGTTTTCGTTTGAAAGAACAGGACAGCCGTAAACCATCGACTGTCCTGTTCCTCTATCAGTATGTGCAATTGTTCAAAAAAAATGCAGCTCCGTCTTTTCAGCCCATGGCTGCCTCTATCTTTTTCTCCGCCTCCTCCAGATTTTGGTAGCCATACATTTTTACGCTGTTTCCCATAATATCATAGACCGGATTCCTGCCTTCTCTGGCATATTTTACAATGTATCTGCCATAAAGCTCCAGCATCTTATCGGAATAGGTCCCAAGCTCTCCCCGCAGATAGGTCTCGTAGGAGGTATTGAAAGCATTGTCCTCGGCAGCATGGATACTTCTGGCATTCTCCCCAAGCTGAGGATATTCCGCCGCAAATTCCTCCATCCACTGTACCTGCATACTGCAGATCTGCCGGATGATATTCTGTTTGTCCTCTGACAGAGCCGGGAAATGCTTTTTGATCTCTTCATATTTTTCAGGGGCAGTACTTTCCATCATACGCCCGTACTTTTCCGTGATCAGGTTATGCCCCCGCTCATACTCGCGCCTGAAATCATAAAGGTACTGCAGCAGCATGGTCCTGTCCCAGGTCAGGTATTGGCTTTTCCGCATAATGGAAAAGGTAAACCAGTCGTTCTGGCATCCGGCTCTGCCGCCCTCGTTCTGCACCTTGTCAAATGCCTCGAATTCCAGCCTGGCAATTTCCTCCACCAGCGCTTCACTGCTCTTTTCCGCCAGCCCCGCCTTACAGACCAGCTCCTGACTGTGCGCATCCAGGTAAGGATCGATATCGCTGATGATATCTCTGCGGTAAAGCTCTCCGGCAAGAAACTCACCCACCTGCTCCAGCCTTTCCCGCAGCCGCCCGCCGTCCCCCAGGGATTCGGACGCCAGCTCTGCCGTTTCTTTCAAAATGGCAGCCAGCTGCCTTCCCCTTTCGGATTCCATCAGGCCCCGGTGGAGCCACTTATCATGGGGCGGATATTTTCCCTCCAGGTACAGCTGTATCCGCATGGCTTCCCTGATACCGTCCCATACAAACATCCGGGCCGTCAGTTCGTCGCCCCGTTCCAGCATTCGCATAAAATTATATTCCGCCGCCTGGGCATACTTGGCTCCCGCTTCCGCCAGCTTCAGATAAAATATACTCTCCGGATACCCTTGCAGAAGCCGATTCCGAAAGGTCGTAAAGCTTCCCTCGTCGTCCCGGAACACCGCTCCGTTCACCGCAGCCGCAAGGGCAGCGTCGCTGACGCTTCTCCAGTCTATCTCTTCATAGCGTCCGGCTCCTGTAAGACTCCGGTAGAATTCCGATATCTTCAGCACGCCCCGCCTGTTTCTTCCATTTATATGCGGTGCGCGTCTGTAGCCCTTATATTCCGCCGGAAGAGCCTCGTATGCCTTCTGCAGCCTGCCGCCGATCATCTCATAGGTCTCGTCTGTCACCCACATACAGAAATCAGGTCCCCAGTCATGATCCCTTGACAGCTCATCGTCATAGCCGAAGCAGTCAGAACCTCTTCCCACAAGGCCAACCGCGATCCTGCCCTCGTATTCGCCAAACTGCTCCCTGATCATGGGCGCTCCGTAAGCCTCATAATAATCCCTCGACAGGGCCAGGCCGACGCCGTCCCTGTTTTCCGAAGCATCCGTCATATTCACCGCTTCGATGCCTTCCGCCGCTGTTCCGGCCTCATGCGTATCAGGACCCGCTTCCGCCGCCCTGGCACAGCTTCTCTCGCATACCTCCGCATTTTCCTTCAGGCGCAGGTAGGCATGATTCCTGCCGTTGCATCGCTCCACCAGCTCCATAGCCCTTCGGTAACAGTCGCCCGCCTCCCGATACTCCCGCCTGTGGAAATGCCAGGCGCCCAGAGCAGACAGCGCCGCCCCGTAATGGCTGTCCATAATGCCAGCTTTTTCAAAAACCTCCATGGAGCTTGCGGCATATTCCCCCGCCTCCTCCATCTGCTCCAGCTGCACACAGGTGGCTGCCAGATTGGCATAGGTCACCCCCAGCTCATAGCTGCTGCCTTTCTCTTTCACAATCTGCAAGGCATTCAGCAGACACTCCTTTGCCTTTCCGTACTCTCCAAGCTCCTGATAGAGCAGGCTGAAATTATTCTGAAAGCTGGCTGCCAGCATATCGTCAGGGGCCAGCTGCTGCCGGTAGATCTCCTGTACCTGAAGATATTTTTCCAGAGATTCCTGCAGGTGTCCTCCCGCCCTGTAAGCATTTGCCACATTCAGCTGAGTGGTGGCATAGGGAATCGTCCCTGTAAGCCCCATTCGCTCTGCCTGGGCAATGGCCCGGTCCCCAATCAGGTATGCCTCCTCATGTCTGCCCGTCTCCCTGTAAAATCCAAGAAGCTCATTCAGAAGCCTGAGCAGGCTGCTGTCATCCTGCTCCGCCACCGCTTTGGCGATACTCTCCTGCATAAGCTTCTCGGCTTCTTCTCTTTTATTTTCCTCCAAAAGTTTATCTATCTGTATGATCATCTCCTGAATGTTCATGCCAAAGTCCCGCCTTTTCCAGATATTCTAAACTTGTTCTTATTTTCTCCAATCCGTTTACTTCCAGCAGCATACTCTTGTCCTGCAGCCCATACCGCCGGATACTGTGAAACATTTCCTTCCAGTCGATATTCCCCCTGCCCAGCGCCAGATGATCGTCCGTCCGCAGATGATTGTCGTTCAGATGAAAATGCCTGATATAGGGAGCCAGCCTGCGGAACCATTCCTCCGGCGGTGTTTCCCTCGTCAGCATCAGGTGGGCCACATCCAGGCAGATGCCGAAGCGGCTTTCATCCCGGAGCCTGTCCGCCAGCTCTGCCAGCTGTGCCGGGGAGTTCTCCTGTACATTCTCATAATAGATCTCCACACCCGACTGCTCCGCCAGCTTTTCCGCAGCCTCCGCCATTGTCTGCAGCCAGTTACGATAATACCGCTCACCTCCGGCAAACTCCGGCCGAAGCCCCGCGTGAAAGATCACCGCCCTGCAGCCCAGCGCCGCCGCGATCTCCGCAGACTGTTCCATCCGGTACAGGCTGTGCCTGCTGATGCCTCTGTCCCAGCTGAAGGGAACGATATCAAAAAACGCGCCGTGCATGGTATCCACGTTTTCAGGACGCCCCAGCTGTCTGTACCGTCTGATCCTTTCTTTGATGATATCCTCTTCGTCCAGCAGATCCGGGTCAAAAAAGTCATTGTACTCAAAGCCCAGGGAATACTTCTCCGCCAGTTCCTCATATTCTTCTATTTTATCTATTTCGGGAATGATCTCTATCATTATTCTTCATCCTCGTGGTGAATAAACAATTTTATGCCGCCCGGCGAGTTGGCCACTGCCTCCTTAAACAGCTCCAGCGCCTCTCCGTCGACCTTGCCCTCTTTCACCATATCGTCCAGGACGGAAAACGCCTTTTTCTCCTCCATGGACTTCTTGTATGGCCTGTCCGCGCTGGTAAGAGCTTCAAACACGTCCACTACCACCAGTATCCTTGCCTCAAAGGGAATCTCATCCCCTTTCAGCCCTCTGGGATAACCGCTGCCGTCCAGAAACTCATGGTGAGCCCCCGCCCATTCTATGATATGAGGGTAGCGCACGCCGAAATTCATCTTACGCAGATATTTCTCCGTATACTCCACATGGGAACAGATGACCTCCCGCTCCGCCCTTGTCAGGTTTCCGGAGCTGACTGTCAGACATTCCGCTTCTGCCAGAGACAGATAATGGATCTTCTGGCCGTTGGAATCGGTATAGTTCATTCTGGACATATCCTGGATATATTTGATATCCTCATCCGAAAGGCGGGGCTTCCTGTTGATCTCCTCCACCCTTTCCCTGGCGTCCAGAAAATAATTTTTTTTCTCTATCCACTTATCCTTGCTGAGCCTGCCCTGGAGATAATCGATATTATACAGCAGGGCAAGACGTTCAAAGCGCTCCATCACCAGTTCCAGCTTGCCGCCCAGCCTGGTGGTCTTATCGATGATGTCATTGGGTATCACCAGCTTGCCGATATCGTGCATCAGCGCCGCCATCAGCAGCTCGTCCCGCTCCGCCGGCGTATAGTGCCTGTCCGTCTTTCCGGCGGCATACTGCTTATTGATATACTCTACCAGAAGCTTCACATAAAGATAGACATTTCTGGAATGATAATAGTTGTAGGGGATACGGGTGTCAATGGCGTCTGTAAACACCTGGGTAATGGAGATCATCAGATCCTCGATCTCCTGCACAAACCGCATATTGGCAACCGCCACCGCAGCCTGGGAGCCAAGGGACTGTAATACCTTCTCGCAGTCCCTGCTGAAAGGGATGATCTCCCCTGCTTCATTTTTTGCATTGATCAGCTGTACCACTCCGATCAGCTTTTCCTCGTGGCTGATCAGAGGAAATACCAGCATGGACTTCGTCCTGTAGCCTGTGAGCTTATCGTACTCCCTGGGGCCGCTGAAATCAAACTGACTGCTGCTGTATGCGTCCTCAATATTCAGGAACTCCCTGTGGATCGCCGCATAAGCGCAGATATTCTTTTCATCCATGGTCACCGGGGGATACTTCTCGTCCTTGGTTCCCTTCTGGTCTATCCCTAAGGACTTGTTCTTCATAATGCAGAACTGGAGACGATCCTGTTCAAAAAGATACAGCGTACCTCCGTCGCACTCCGTCAGTTCCATGGCGCAGCCTATGATCTTTGCAAGGAGCTCGTCATAGTCCCGCTCCGCCGTCAGCTGGATCCCTACCTCAAGTATTTTTTCCGCCTGCTTCTGTTCCATTCGTTCCCTCCACCAAAAAAACTTCCATGCCTTCCTGTCTGCCCTTCAGGCTCTGAGTGCCTGCATACACGGCATGATACCGGTCTTTTACCTGTTCGTACAAATTTTTGCTGATGAGCACCTGACCGCCTCCCGCTATACTCTCCAGCCGTTCCGCCACATTTACGGTATCGCCTATGGCCGTATAGTCCATCCGGTAGCTGCAGCCAATGTTTCCCACCACCGCCCTGCCGCTGTGTACACCAACGCCGCAGGCAATCTCAATACCGAATTCCTTTTTCAGTTCAATATTTATTTTACCAACTGCATCCACAATGTCAAGCCCGGTCTGTACCGCCTTGCAGGCATAGTCCTCCACATCCAGAGGGGCGTTGTAGACCGCCATGACCGCGTCTCCGATAAATTTGTCCAGGGTTCCTTCATTGTGGAAGATCGCTTCCGTGACCATACCCAGATAGCGGTTCAGTATCCCCACCACCTTCTCCGGCGAAAGGCCCTCCGACATGGAGGTAAACCCTCTGATGTCCACAAACAGCACGGCAACCTCCCGGTCCCGGCCTCCAAGCTCTATCCTGTAATTGCCGCTCCGTCCCAGCTCGTCCACCACCTGGGGCGCCATATAGGTCCGGAACACGCTTAATATCTTCCGCTTGCGGAGCCGTTCCGTCAGATAGCCTGTGGCCACCCGCACCAGGAAAATGACCAGCACAAAGGCAAAAGGCACGAAGCATTCCCAATAGAAGCCTGCACCATACAGACACTTGGCGGCAATGACGATCCCGGCTTCCAGAAGCACGCCTCCCACCGTATTTATCAGAAAGCTGTTATGGCTCACCAGCCACACATAAAAGCCTGCGATCAGAAAGGCTGCCAGCGCCTGAAGCCATCTGTTGACCGTCACAAAGGTGCGTCCGTTCAAAAGCGCGTCCACATGGTTGGCCTGCACCTCCACCCCGTTCATGACAGTTCCCCTTGCTATTGGCACCATATACTGATCCATCATGCCCTGGGCATAAGCGCCCACCAGCACGATACTGCCCTGAAATACTTTCGGATCGCATCTGCCCTCCATCACATCCACATAGGAATAGACCTCGTACATCCCCGGCTCGGCAGTATAGTCAAAACCATAGATCCCGTTCACCTGCTTAGGCTCCAGGCTCTGTTCCCCCATTGCCTTCCGGTATTCGTCATATATCTTCCAGGCAAAATTCCATTCCTGAACATCCTCTTCCGATTCCGACAGCATGGATCGCCGGACATAATTATCCACATCCTGCACCGCATTGGTAAAGCCATGGACCGTCACATCACGCAGCGCCTCATAGGGCAGTTCCAGATCCTCCACATACATGGTGTCGATCTGATACTCCCCGGCCTCAGACTGCAGTACCCGTGTACCGTAATTGACATAGGAGGCCATGACCACATGAGGAAAGGCTTCCGCAGCCTCCGCCAACGCCCGGTCTCCCTCCTCATCCCTTTCACCCACAAAATTGATATCGAAGGCTATGACTGCCGGCGCGTACTCTCTGTCAAAGGCATTCAGCAGATCCGCCGCCTGCTGCCTGCTCCAGCCTGAAAAAGGTCCCATTTCTGCCAGGGACCTCTCGTCGATTCCTATGATTTTGATTCGGTTGTCCACCGGCTTTTCCCCCACATACAGCAGGTCGCAAAACCAGTATTCCACCTTGTCAAAGGGTGCCCAAAGAGTAAGGCACCCCGCAAAAAAAGCTGCAATTATGATCAGTAAAAATCTCTTCATTTTATCGGCCCTATGATGTGGGTGACGGAGACGGCTCCGGTGATGCTGACGGTTCCGGCGACTCGGCAGGTACAGGGGATGCCGGAGTCTCCATTATCTTCAGGGTAATTACACTCTTCACACTGTCCTTATCGCTCCACGTTCTTTCAGTGGCAGTGGTTTCAGTTCCATAAACCTTCTCCCAGCCGCTGATACTTCCGCCGTTCAGATCCGTCGTCGGCATATCCTTTGTACCCTCAGGCAGGCAGGCGCACCTGCTTTCGCCGTTCCAGGTCCCGCCCCAGAGGGCTCCTTTAAAGATCACAGTCCAGTATCGTTTTGCTTCCGTGCTTCCTGCATCACCGCCGGATACATCGCCTCCCGAAACATCCGTCCCGACCTCTTCCCATGCGGGATAAAGGGTCATATTCTCTGTGACTGTATTTTTCTCAAAATCCCACTTTGTGCCATCCTCCAGATACCAGCCTGTCAGTCTCAGGCTCACGCTGCTGTCGCTGGTATTCGGAATAAACTCCGACTCCTTCGGCGCCGTCACTTTCCGTCCTTCTTCCACCTGCCTGTACACATAACCGTATGTACCGTCACCATTCGGCCCGATCAGATCGCGCAGACTCTTTCCTGTGGTCTCGCCCGTCCACACATTAGGGTTGGCAAAAGTCACCGTGTAAGAAGGTGTAGGCGGCGTCCAGGGCGTGGGCGTAGACTGAGGCGCCGGCGTGGGTGTGGGCTCCGGTGTAGGTGTAGGCTCCGGCTCCGGTGTGGCTGTGGGCTTCGGCGTTCTTCCGGGCTTTTTCGTAGCCGCAGGCTTCGGCGTCTCCGTGGTTTCAGGCGCAGCCGCAGGTTCCGGCGTATCCGTCACCTCCGGCGCAGGCGTCATTGCAGGCTCCGGTGTGGCTGCCGCCTCGGAATCCTGCTCCGGATCAGCCGGCGCAGAAAGGGCAGCATTGTCCGCAAGCTGCACATTTCCCGTATTCAGGCTTCTTCCCGACTCATTTATCTCCTCCAGACGCTGACGCATCTGCTCATTCATTACCTCTTCGCTGATAGGCTCTCTGTCAACAATGATCTCCGGCGGGTTTCCTTCCTCAAACTGCATATATTCGCCGGCATTATAAAGCACCGGCTCCTGCCCGTCCATTCCCAGGGCTACGGCTCCGTCATATACCAGCAGGGAAACCAGTCCGTCCGCTCCCCTGTCGATCTCAAATACTGTGCCTCGCACAGACATGGTGGCATTGGGCGTCACCACATCATAGGATGAGCCCTGTCCCAGAGGATTCTGTATCTCGCTCAGCACACTGCCCTGCTCCAACAGAATAGATGTTTTGCCACGGGCTTCGTCTCCCTCCGCAACTACCTCCATCGCGCCGGATTCTCCCAGCATCACATATTTGTCTGTATCCAGCATCAGCACTACATAAGCGCCCTGGCCTGTATGTACGGAATCTCCGGAGATCAGGTTCATATTGACGGCCGCTTCCAGCTCCCCGATCCCTTCCCTTCCTATGGTCACCTCACCGCTCATTTCCACGATCTTGATGGAGCGGTAGCTTTCGCCCGTTTTCCCGGCAAATACTGCGATGACGGTCACGACTGCAGCCACAAACACCGCCGCTGCCGCTGCCACGCCGATCTTCTGATTCTTTGACAGTTTTTTCATAAATGATTACCCCCTTGTGCGCGGGTACTGCGCACCTCAGTTCATCTTTATTCATCTTTGGAGAATTGGTACTTTTGTACTTTATATCTTACTCCATACCGGTTTTTCTTGTCAACACACTATTTCTCTGCGCTCATTTATTTATCGTATTATTTTTGAAATTTGTTTATAGCCTTCCCCTTCTTAAGCTTCAGCGGTCTTTGCGCCGGACCGTCAAGGATCCGCCCTGCCCCGTCAAACCGTGAGCCATGGCAGGGGCATTCCCAGCTTTTCTCATGGGGATTCCAGATCAGCTTGCAGCCCATATGGGTACAGCGGGCCTGAAATTCGCCCTCGCCGCATCTGCATCTTTCTCTGCTCCGGGTGGCTCCTTTCCATAACCCGTTGACGCTCACCTTCACATCTGTCCGAAACTTATCTCTCCCCGCCTCTGGACGGATGCGTCCGGGCGCAAAAAGGCTCTCCCATGGATTCCGCTTTCCCGTGATCATATCTGTCAGAAGCAGGGCCGCGGCCATGGCGGATGTCATACCCCACTTTCCGTATCCCGTGGCCACATACCAGTTAGGATGCCACCGGGAATATCTGCCGATCAGCGGGACGCCGTCATGAGGCATACAGTCCTGGGCCGCCCACATATGAACGATCTCGGCTTGGGGATAAAACTTACAGGCAGCCGCCTTCAGACTGCCATAGCCGCCTCCTTTCCTGCTTTCTCCTGTCCGATGGGCATTCCCGCCCAGCAAAAGGACGTCTCCCGCACTGCGCAGGGAAAGTCCCGCGGCATCCACGCTGTAATATATACCATGAAGGGGCTCGCAGTCTTTCAGCGCCACCACATAGCTCCGCTCCTGATGCTGCCTTAAAAAATAAAAGCCCGGCACATCCCTTAAGGGATAATGTGTGGCAAGGACAACGCTTTTGGTCAAAAACCTTGCCCGATCGGTGCAGACTATCTGGCTGCCTATGCTTCTCGCCGGACTGTTCTCATAGATCTCCAGCTTTGCCGCCAGAGCCCGAATAAACTTCAGCGGATGGAACTGTGCCTGATTTTCAAAGCATACCGCCCCCACCGCCGTAAAGGGAAGCTCCCGGATCTCTGCCTCATGAGCGTCTATCCCCAATGCTGAGGCTGCCGCCGCCTCGGCACAAAGCCCGGTCCTGTCTAAGGTGGAGTACAAATAAGCAGGCAGCCGCTCAAAGTCACAGTCAATGCCGTTTTCTTTAATAATATGTTCATATGCCTCAATAGCTTTCTGGTTCGCTTCCGCATACAGCCTTGCTTTCCTCTGCCCGATCTCCCGTAACAGGCGGCTGTATATCATGCCATGCTGAGAAGTGATCTTGGCAGTGGTGCGCCCTGTCTGTCCGGCTCCGATCCGTCCTGCCTCCAGCACAGCCACCCTTTTGCCCGCCTTTTGCAGCTGCCAGGCTGTCAGGATTCCCGTCATTCCCGCTCCGATCACCACCACATCCCGCTCATACAGCCCTTCCGCCGGTTTTCTTCCGGGTATGCGCGTCGTGCTTTCCCACAATGATTCCATAGCAAATGTCCTTTTCTTTTATTTTGTATTATGGTCGAAAAGGAGGCAAACTATTCTATTTAAAAAAGATTGTAAAATAGATAATATTAGTGCAACAGTAACAGAAATGCAAACTAACTTTGGAAAATATTTAAATATGGTCATAAATGGGAATGAAATTATGATGCCTAATTTCATTTATTTGTACCTACTGACTATCCGAACCCGATACCGCTTATAAATATACAGAAAATGAATATTTCTACTTCTGGAAATGAGCAAACTAAAAGACACCCTGTTGCTTTGGATGTCCTTTGGTTTGGCTTAATATGATAACTCTGGTTTTAATCAATAATCAATGCTCTTTAAGATTTCTAATACTGTTTCTGCTTCTGCTGTTTCAGCGGATACTCCCATATAAATATCGTCATACTGTATACAGATGAAACTTCCACCCTCAAGGAGTGACAGCGTTACATCTTCCGGTGCATAGATTTCCTCATTTGATGTTGGTTTATGATCCCAAACCACCAAAAGGAACTGACTACCGATCGATTCCAAATCAGGGGCTATCGCACCGCCATCTTCAGTAAACTGTTGTTCGGGTATTGTGCCAGTGATGTATTCAATCCGTAACATATTATACTGAGTTCCATCGTTCATGATAGTTTCATAATGAGAGCCTCGACCGTAGTGGAAACCATTCGGTAACTCTTTCGGAAGCCGTGCTGCCAACGGATTCTGCATCATTTCAATCTCTGTAAGGCTGGTGACATCTGCGGTCATCACATCTTGCTCACTTTCGTCAGGAGGAAAAACTGCTACACTGTACATCCCTGTGCCTCCTTCCACACCTCCTGCATCGCCACTACCCGGAATATCCATCCTGCCGGGGATACTGGTATTCACATGGGGAATAACAAAGACGCCTATCAATACCACACATAGGCAGGCTGCTATTGTTCCCCAAATCTTCCAATTCATTTTCTTTTTCATAGGCTTTTTAGCTCCTTTCACAATGTCATCATCCAGTTCCCCAAGAACTTCAAAAAAATCTTCTTTCCTCATAATTCAAAGCCCCTTTCTGTCAAATATACTTTTAGCTGTTTTCTTGTCCGTTCTAATGTTTTTGATACGGTTCCTTGTAACATTCCATAGTCCGTTGCAATTTTTGAAACGGAATCTGCATACCAGTAACGTCGGACAAATAGGTTCCGTTTTTCTGATGAAAGACTTTTTACAAATGTATTGATTTCTTTTTCCAGTTCCTTGCGGTCAATTATCTGTTCAACATCATCCATATCTGAAACACAATCAGTCAATTCATCCAGAACAAGTGTTATCTCACCACTGCCACGCTTTTCAGCATGGTTGCGTTTATACTTGTTAAATGATAGGTTTCGAGTGATTTTACCGAGGAATGTTGATAATTGTTCCGGCCAATGTGTTGGCATCGTGTTCCATGCGTTTAAATAGGTATCATTTACACATTCTTCGGCATCTTCATCATTATTTAATATGTTCTTTGCTATGTATTTACAGTAATGACCGTACTTTTCGGATGTTATACTAATGGCTTGTTCGTTTCTGTCCCAGTATAACTGTATGATTTCATTATCGCCCATACAAATCCTCCTTTCACCTATATACACAACTTCTATGCAAAAATCTGACACCAATTTTTAAAAGTACTTTTATTTATCATATCATATTGTTCTAATTATGGTATAACAAAAAAGGATTGCACGTTTGTGATATGCAATCCCTTTTGCAAAAATGTATAAAATCTCTGAAAATGTATATTTATACACGTATTTCATCAGCAACAATTAGACGAACTGTATTGATTGATGCCAACATTTTATTGGATGTAATACAAAGACGGGAACCTCACTTCCATGCTTCCTCTCTGATATGGAACTGTGCGAAACCGGCTCGCGGAAGGTTAGGTTCCTTCCCTGACGATTGCAAACCTCGTCTACGTGATGAGAAGAGAACCTACCCCGGCAGAATATCTGGCCGGGGTTTGATTCCTTTACTTGATCGTCAACTCCACCGGACAGTGGTCGGAGCCGTAGATATCCGGGTGGATCTCCGCGCCGGTCATGCGCTCCGCAAAATTATCCGATACAAGAAAATAGTCGATCCGCCATCCCACATTCTTCTCCCTGGCGTGGAATTGATAGGACCACCAGCTGTACGCCCCCTCTCTGTCAGGATAAAAGCGGCGATAGCTGTCCACAAAGCCGCTGCTTAACAGATCTGTCATCTTTGCCCGCTCCTGATCCGTAAAACCGGCATTGCCGCGGTTTGTCTTAGGGTTCTTCAAGTCGATCTCCTGATGGGCCACATTCAGATCGCCGCATACGATAACGCCTCTGTCCTGCTTCAGCCTGCCCAGATAAGCGCGGAAATCATCCTCCCATTCCATGCGGTAATCCAGACGTGTCAGCTCCCGCTGGGAATTGGGCGTATACACCGTAACCAGATAAAAATCCGGATAGGCAAGGGTGATGACACGTCCTTCATGGTCATGCTCCTCTTTGCCTATACCGTATGTGACAGACTCCGGCTCCTGCCTGGCAAAAACCGCTGTGCCGGAATAGCCCTTTTTCTCCGCATAGTTCCAGTACTGATGATAGCCAGACAACTCCAGTTCGATCTGCCCCTCCTGGAGCTTGGTCTCCTGCAGACAGAAGAAATCCGCATCCAGCGCCTGAAACGCCTCCATAAAATTCTTGCCCATAACGGCCCTCAGACCGTTCACATTCCACGAGATAAATTTCATCTGTCCCTCCTGGTAAAAATATGTATGGATTGTATCATAGGATTTGACGCTTGTCAATTTCCAAAAACGGCGTCTCGCCTGCAGGGTAACGATTCAGCCTGACAGAAGTAACGGCTAGTATCTGCCGCCTGTAACAAGCAAAAGCTGAGCTGTTACCCCACACGTCCGCCATTGCCCACAGCCCGCTCACGCTCCCTTATTATGCCTTGCGGCCAGCACCATAGACACAATGATATCCGCCCCCATACCCAAGACCAGAAAACCGTTAAGAAAATTTATAGGCCTTCTGCTACCCAGATATGAAAATAAGGTGCCCAGAAAGGAAGTCACGCCGAACAGCAGCTCCATAATGATCAGCATTCTGGCGGTATCACGATATACCACAGGTTCCCTGCCGGGCCGCAGCGTAAAGGGCAGATTCCAGGATTCCGTCCTTACAAAATGAACTATCAGCGAAAACAGCACATTCGTGAACAGCATTACCGCCGGCAGCAGAAACAATACGCCCGGCGAATCATATCTTATGACATTTCCCGTCCTGTCATACTTCGCGGGAATCTGCTCATGAGCAGCACAGGCTGCCGCCGCCACGATGAATGCTCCCAGACAGAAAACAAACGCAAGTATCTCCATTGCCAAAATGGCTTTTGTCAAAATCAGTTTTTTATTCATATGTCAAGCTCCGGCGGAACATCTATAGTCTCCGCTACATATTTACCGTCCTTCTTCCGCTGCCGGACACATTCGGACAAAAGATATTCGATCTGCCCGTTCACTGAGCGGAAGTCGTCCTCCGCCCAGGCGGCAATCTCTGCATACAGCTTTTCCGACAGTCTCAGCGGAACCTGTTTCTTCTCTGCCATTAATATAAACTCCCTGAATTTACAACGGGCTGAGCGTCCCGATTCCCGCACAGGACCACCAACAGGTTGGACACCATAGCCGCCTTGCGCTCCTCGTCAAGCTGCACTACCTGATTCTCGTTCAGCCTCTCCAGCGCCATCTCCACCATGCCTACGGCGCCGTCCACGATCATCTTTCTGGCGTCAATGATCGCCGACGCCTGCTGGCGCTGCAGCATCACCGAAGCAATCTCCGGCGCATAAGCCAGATAAGTGATCCTTGCCTCCAGAATCTCCAGCCCCGCATCGCTGACCTTACTCTGTATCTCCTGCTTGATGCGCTCCGCAACCACCTCCGCGGAGCCTCTCAGGCTTCCCTCGTCCGCCTGACCGTCCCCGGTGGTATCTACATTGGCCGCCACATCGTAGGGGTACACCCTGACAATATTGCGCAGGGCAGAGTCACACTGCAGAGAAAGATATTCCTTATAATTATCCACGTTAAAGACCGCCTTAGCCGTATCGACCACCCGCCAGATAACGGCGATCCCGATTTCTACCGGATTTCCCAGACAGTCGTTGATCTTCTGCCTGCCGTTGTTCAGGGTCATGGCCTTAAGTGAGATCTTCTTTCCCATTGCCTCCGTGCCGATGGTAAGACCGTTGGCAGCGACAGCCAGCTGATTTGTCAAAGAATTTCCCTGGGCATCGCCGCTCTGGGCAAGCTTTGTGGCTGCTGCCGGGTTCACCGCGGAGCAGAAAGGATTCACAAAGTAAAAGCCCGGCTCCCTTATGGTTCCCTTATAATTGCCGAACAGCGTCAGCACCAGGGCCTCCTGGGGCTTTAATATCTTCAGTCCGCAGAGGGGTATCCAGCCTAAGAACAGCCCTGCCATCCCCACCACAAACAGCGGAATTCCGAATATCTTATCCCCTTCCAGTCCAATCGCCCCAAATACGATCGCGGCGATTGCCGCCGCCAGAAAAAGCAGATTCAGAATCAACGCCCGCATACCGTTCCTTTTTGTCACATAGATTTTCTCTGTCATAGTAACCCCTCCATATTGATTTGATTTTGCATTAATTTGATTTCATTTTGATATATATACAATATCAAATCACATGATGGCTGTCAAGTCAAAAATGCTTGCCTGTCAAAAAATCTAATATCGCTTCTTTTTCGAAGCCGTCATAAATCAGGCTGTTTACATCTATCTCATTCCGATAGGCCCTGACGAAATTCTCCACACCAAACTTTTTTATAAAATAAGAAACATAAACGCCTGCGTAATCATACCCGCCATTGTCATAGAAGGCATCACAGTCGCCCCTGCCGTCAATATCGCGTATCAGCGGAAATTCATCCTGAGAAATATCCTCAACATTTGTCTGTCCCGCAGTCATAACGGCGATTCCTTCCGCCAGCCAGCAGATTACCTCATCCTCGTTGTCCGTCAACTGGTCGAATACAATATGAGTCACCTCATGAATCATGATTTGGGTCAGGTATTCCAGATATTCCCCCGTATATTGCTCCGGCTCATCTTTTCTCAGCAGGCAAAGCCTCTTTTTACAGCAGGAAGCTCCTTCTTCCGCTCTGCCCGCCCAGCCCAACATCCACTCCTGATATTCCTCCGCTTTTTTACCGGTTCGACGGATATACTCTTCCACTGTAGCGCAAAGATAAAAATCATACCTTTCGTCTCCGAGGCAGATGCCATATTTCGCCGCCACCCTCACATATACATCCTCTATCTTCCCGGACAGACTCCTGGCAAAATCAGCGTTAAACTTACTATAATAAAAATCAAAGTGAGCAGTCTCCCATTTCATCTCTCCTTCAGCGCCTCCTTCCCCAGAAACTCCCTGACAGTCACTATCACCTGCTCCCGCTGCTCCTGTGTAAAGCCATGCCCCGCTCCCTCCAGGATCTGCAGACGACAGTTCTCATAGGCTTCCGCCGCCTGCAGGGCATAACGGCTGTCCACCACCCTGTCCTCAGAGCCGTGTATCAGCAGCACCGGCCCCCTGTAGCCGCTGATCTGAGCCACAGCGTCCTTATCCACCACCCCGTCGTGAAACTTTTTGCTGATCCTGACCCCAAAGGTATCTATGGCCTCCGGCACATGGTCAATATCATAATTTGCACCGCCCAGAGTGCCTGTTCTCGCCGCATCCGGAATACACAGCGCAGGATAAAACAATATCAGCTTCTCGATCTCATTCTGTCGCTGTGCCGCCACGATCCCTGCCACATAGCCTCCCTGGCTGCCCCCTGCCAGAAGGATATGCCCCTCGTCCGTGTATGGCAGGCTTTTCGCATAGTCCAGCACAGCCTTTAAATCGGCAGCCTCCGTGTCAATAGTCATATCCAGGCTCCTCCCGTCGCTCTTTCCCACCACGCAGCCGCCGCAAAAGTCAAAGCAGTACACCGCATACCCCATGTCCGCAAACTCCTTTGCATAGAACAGCAGATCGTACTGGTTCCCCCCGAATCCATGGCAGATCACCGCTATGGGGCAGCGGCGCCGCTCAAGGAGCGCTTCGCTCCTGTATTCCGTCCCACGAATGGTAAACTTATCCCTGATGCAGGAAAATTCCGTTTCTCTCATGTTGTTCCCTCCCTCTTTATAAATAGTCCCCTAACACATCATTGGGACATCCTCCTGTATTTTAATGCCCTGAAGGCAATGCTTTTGCAACTAAACTCCGCAGATAGGAATCCATTGTTCACCGCATGGATCCTGACGAAATAGCCTTCCTCCGCGTCGGCCCTCTCGCTGATCTCGAAGGAAATGATCTCTGCCTCCTCCATTTCAGGAAGCTGTATCGTTTGAATTTGGCTAAGCTGAACATTACAGACTCCTTTCCCACATGAGCTTCAATATCATTATAACCCGGCTCTTCCGAAATGTTAAGACAAACAGGGGTTCAGCTTCTGTTGAACTCGTTGCGGCTCTATGATATAATGAGCGTTAGCGAGAAGAATGAGCTTGCTCATTCGGCGAGCGGCGAATGGCGATCATAAATCGAAGATTTATGATATAATGACCGCAAGGAGTACATAAAATGTTAAAGAAGCTGAAGGAACAGGATTTTGACCAATATGTGGAATTTGCCTATGAGCTTGCGTCAGACATGACGAAATCAGGGTATCCCACCTATGCGGACAATATAAAAACAAAAGAGGA
This sequence comes from Bacillota bacterium, assembly GCA_023663285.1. Taxonomy (GTDB): domain Bacteria; phylum Bacillota; class Clostridia; order Lachnospirales; family Lachnospiraceae; genus Acetatifactor. The sequence continues at coordinate 785 of JAMPHT010000013.1, read as the reverse complement.
TTTTATCGCCCGTTCCCGGAAAGCATTTTCCACGGACAACGAGGAGATACTTATTTTTGAGCGAGACGGGGCAATTGCAGGCTGGATACATTATTTTTATCTGCCGGAGGACCACTATCTGGATACCTGCGCATTTTGCGTCGCTTCCGGTATGAAGGATGCCCTGGATGAATTTATCGCTTTCGCCGGGGAACATTTCCCTGGCAGCGAGTTGTACCTGGGCTTTCCCGGAGAAAACAGGGAAGCGGTCGCCGCGCTGAGATCCGGCGGCTTTGATTGTATTGAGGAAAGCTATAACGACGCCATTGATTTTGAAGATTATGAGGTGCGGCCGGAGGATAAAGACGTCTTTTTCGTAAATCGGGAAAATTACGGGCTTTTCTCTGGCCTCCACTGCCAAAACGATTCCGATATGTACTGGAATTCTGCAAGAATTCTGGACGCAATCGACCGCTGGCGGATATATGTCTGCCTCTGGGAGGGAAAAGCTGTGGGCGCGATCTTTTTTATGAAGGATGCACTTATGCCGGAGATCTTCGGTGTGGACTTTTTGAATGGCGCCTATGACAGCGGTATTTACCGGGCTTTACTGACCGCTGCCTTAAACGACGGCAAGCGCAACGGCGCAAGGCATATGATTTTCTTTAATGAGCGCGAATCCCAGGCCGATGCAATCGCCTGCGGGCTTCGCTGTATTGGGGAATACGTGTGTTTTAAAAAGACGCTGTAAGCGTTACTTTTCACACAGTAGCCACCGAAGCGGCATCTTTGATGCCGCTTCGCTA
>JAMPHT010000012.1 GCA_023663285.1 Bacillota bacterium | reverse complement strand
CACGATAGGGCACATCCATGTGATGGTTTATTACTTTTTCTTTTCCTATCCATTCCAATGTGGGCATTTTTCATCCTCCCCAAGTACATTAACTCCTGCGTGTATTGAATCAGTCCGTATATCTTGCCCCGCTATTTTCATTTAGCACTTTTCATTATAGCCTATTTCCCTAGAAGCGGCAAGCAATGTTTCGGAATATCCTTTTAGGATATTTCGAAACACACTCCCGCACCAAAGTGCGTCCGTTTTGTTGGCTAGGGACACCCCAAGCCCCAGCAAAAATGTATTGCACATTTTTGTGAATACACCTTGTGGTTGAATATATTAAGATACTAAAGAAAAATCATACTTCTCCTGAAAGAGCATCGGATTTAAAAGACATAAAGTAGCACATCGAGATAAAATAAAGTATCGCAGCCATTTCGTAGCCACTTTAGTTTCCTAAAGTGGTTTTTCATTCAAAAAGGCTTTCGGAGAACCCTCCGAAAGCCTTGATTTTACTATATCTCTTTCAATTACTCAATGATGCTAGCCACACGACCAGACCCAACAGTCCTACCACCCTCACGGATAGCGAACGTCAATCCCTGCTCCATAGCGATGGGATGGATCAGCTCGATGGTCATCTCTACGTTATCGCCAGGCATACACATCTCAGTGCCTGCAGGCAGAGAACAAACGCCGGTAACGTCGGTAGTTCTGAAGTAGAACTGAGGACGATAGTTGTTGAAGAAAGGTGTATGACGGCCACCCTCGTCCTTGGTCAGGACGTAAACCTGAGCGGTAAACTTGGTGTGGCAGGTAACGGTGCCGGGCTTAGCCAGAACCTGTCCTCTCTCGATCTCTGTTCTCTGAACGCCACGAAGCAGAGCGCCGATGTTGTCACCAGCCTGTGCCTCATCCAGCATCTTACGGAACATCTCGATACCGGTAACGACGGTCTTTTTGGTCTCTTCCTTGATGCCGATGATCTCAACTTCCTCATTGAGGTGCAAGGTACCACGCTCTACACGGCCGGTAGCAACAGTACCGCGGCCGGTAATGGTGAATACATCCTCTACAGGCATCAGGAAAGGCTTGTCGGTGTCACGCTGAGGATCAGGGATATAGCTGTCTACAGTGCTCATCAGCTCCATGATCTTGTCGCCCCACTCGCCGCTGGGATCTTCCAGCGCCTTCAGAGCAGAACCCTTGATGATAGGGCAGTCCGTGAACTCATACTCCTCAAGCTGCTCGGTGATCTCCATCTCAACCAGCTCCAGCAGTTCAGGATCGTCCACCATATCGCACTTGTTCATGAATACAACGATATAAGGCACGCCAACCTGACGGGACAGAAGGATGTGCTCCTTGGTCTGCGCCATAACGCCGTCGGTAGCAGCCACGACCAGGATAGCGCCGTCCATCTGAGCAGCGCCGGTGATCATGTTCTTTACATAGTCGGCATGGCCCGGACAGTCAACGTGTGCATAGTGCCTGTTCTCGGTCTGATACTCTACGTGTGCGGTAGAGATGGTAATACCACGCTCTCTCTCTTCGGGAGCCTTGTCGATATTCTCGAAATCAACCTTCTCGTTGCCGGCAACTCTCTCAGCCAGGACCTTGGTGATCGCTGCGGTCAGAGTGGTTTTACCATGGTCAACGTGACCAATGGTTCCGATGTTACAATGGGGCTTTGTTCTTTCAAATTTAGCTTTAGCCATTATTAAAGTCCTCCTTCAAATTAATGAATCTTGTTTTGTTATCTTTCCCGCCGAATCGCACTTCCGCACACTCGGCGCTTTTTTACTCGGCTACTTTTGATTATATTAAATAACCAAAGGTTTTTCAAGTAATTTTTTTACTAATATACAGTCCGGCATGAAAATCCGGTATTTACCCTATAGACGATCAGCCTTTCTTGGCTGCCAGCACCTTTTCCTGCACGTTCTTGGGAACCGGCTCATACTTCTCAAAGAACATGGAGTAGTTACCGCGTCCCTGGGTCCTGGAACGAAGGTCGGTAGAGTATCCGAACATCTCTGCAAGAGGAACGAATGCGCGCACCATCTTGCCGCCTCCGATATCATCCATACCCTCCACACGTCCACGGCGGGAGTTCAGGTCGCCGATCACGTCGCCCATATATTCCTCAGGCATGGTGACCTCTACCTTCATAATAGGCTCAAGCAGCACGGGCGCCGCCTTCTGCATAGCCTCCTTGAATGCCATGGAACCGGCGATGTGGAAGGCCATCTCAGAGGAGTCTACCTCGTGATAGGAGCCGTCATATACATTTGCATGAACGCCCAGCACAGGGAATCCGCCAAGGATGCCGGCCTGAGCCGCTTCCCTGATACCCTCTCCCACTGCAGGAATATATTCCTTGGGGATGGAGCCGCCCACAACGGTGGACTCAAACAGCAGCACAGGAGGCTCGTTGATCAGGATATTCGCCTTGGGATCGAACTCAAATTTCTCGCAGTTTGCTTCCACAGGCTCGAACTTGACCTTACAGTGACCGTACTGTCCACGTCCGCCGGACTGCTTGGCATACTTGGAATCCACCTCTACAGCCTTAGTGAAAGCTTCCTTATACGCAACCTGAGGTGCGCCTACGTTAGCCTCTACCTTGAACTCACGAAGCAGACGGTCTACGATGATCTCCAGATGGAGCTCGCCCATACCTGCAATAATGGTCTGGCCGGTCTCCTGGTTTGTATGAGCGCGGAAAGTGGGATCTTCCTCCGCCAGCTTTGCCAGCGCCTCGCCCATCTTACCCTGGCCTGCTTTTGTTTTGGGCTCGATAGCCAGCTCGATAACGGGCTCAGGGAACTCCATGGACTCCAGGATCACGGGATGCTGCTCGTCGCAGATGGTGTCTCCTGTAGTGGTAAACTTAAAGCCCACTGCCGCCGCAATATCACCGGAATAGACCTTATCCAGCTCCGCACGCTTGTTTGCGTGCATCTGCAGGATACGTCCCACACGCTCTTTCTTATCTTTTGTGGCATTCAGCACATAGGAACCGGAGTTCATGCTGCCTGAATACACGCGGAAAAACGCAAGCTTTCCTACGAAAGGATCCGCCATGATCTTGAATGCCAGAGCGGAGAAAGGCTCCTCGTCAGAGGAATGTCTCACCACCTCATTGCCGTCCAGATCCGTCCCCTTGATAGCTGGGATATCTGTAGGCGCAGGCATATACTCCAGGATCGCGTCCAGAAGCTTCTGCACGCCCCTGTTGCGGTATGCGGAACCACAGCATACGGGAACCGCGGTACACTCGCAGGTCGCCTTGCGCAGAACCTTTTTCATTTCTTCTACGGAAGGCTCCTCACCCTCCAGATACATCATCATCAGGTCGTCATCCAGCTCACAGATCTTCTCTATCAGCTCGGAACGATACAACTCCGCATCGTCCTTCATATCGCCCAGATCATCCGTGACCGTGATGTCCTCACCCTTGTCGTCATTATAGATATACGCCTTCATCTCAAACAGGTCGATGACTCCCTTGAAATCATCCTCCTTGCCGATAGGCAGCTGAAGAACGATGGCATTTTTCCCAAGTCTCGTCCTGATCTGCTCCACTGCACCGTAGAAGTTTGCACCCAGAATGTCCATCTTGTTGATGAACGCCATACGGGGTACGTTGTAGGTGTCAGCCTGACGCCAGACGTTCTCGGACTGAGGCTCCACACCGCCCTTTGCGCAGAAAACGCCCACAGCGCCGTCCAAAACACGAAGGGAACGCTCTACCTCCACAGTAAAGTCAACGTGGCCAGGAGTATCTATAATGTTGATACGGTGCTCCAACGCGCCTTCACAGGGCTTGGTCTCTTTTTCCAACGTCCAGTGGCAGGTTGTAGCTGCAGATGTGATGGTAATACCTCTTTCCTGCTCCTGCTCCATCCAGTCCATGGTGGCAGTGCCTTCATGAGTATCACCTATCTTGTAGTTTACGCCAGTATAATACAGAATACGCTCTGTCAATGTGGTCTTACCCGCATCGATATGAGCCATGATTCCTATATTTCTGGTTCTCTCTAACGGATATTCTCTTCCAGCCAAGATTTTTTCCTCCTATATTGATCTAGAACCTGTAGTGCGCAAACGCCTTGTTTGCCTCGGCCATCTTGTGCATATCTTCTTTCCTCTTGACAGCAGCGCCGGTATTGTTGGCAGCATCAAGGATCTCGTTTGCCAGCCTGTCCTTCATGGTCTTTTCGCTTCTCTTGCGTGAGAACATGGTAAGCCAGCGCAGTCCCAGCGTCTGGCGCCTCTCAGCCCTGACCTCAATGGGAACCTGATAGGTGGCGCCGCCGATACGCCTTGCCTTGACCTCCAGAACAGGCATGATATTGTTCATTGCCTCTTCAAATACTTCCAGGGCGGGCTTTCCGGACTTCTCCTCCACCTTTGCAAATGCGTCGTATACGATCTTCTGGGCTACACCCTTCTTGCCGTCAAGCATAACATGGTTGATCAGCTTGGTGACCACCTTGTTGTTGTACAGAGGATCTGCTAATACATCTCTTTTTTGAATATGTCCCTTACGTGGCACGTTTCTTCCCTCCTTAACAAATGAACTTGTGTTAAATCGTCGGTACTCACATGTGTTTCCCCAAGTGTTCGTGCTGTTCTGTAATAAGGCTTTATCTTATCATGACAGAATTCCAACACTTATCTTAGTTTCGTTTTTGTGGTACAAAACTGACGCAACAGCGTCAACAGTCTGAGCCGGAGGCTAATTACTTCTTAGCTTCCTTGGGCCTCTTAGCGCCATACTTGGAACGAGCCTGCTTCCTGTTGGCAACACCTGCGGTATCAAGGGTACCACGGATGATGTGGTATCTGGTACCGGGCAGATCCTTTACCCTGCCACCACGGATCAGTACAACGCTGTGCTCCTGCAGATTGTGGCCTTCTCCGGGAATGTAGCTTGTCACTTCGATCCCGTTGGAGAGACGTACTCTGGCAATCTTTCTGAGCGCTGAGTTAGGCTTCTTAGGAGTCGCGGTCTTAACTGCGGTACATACGCCGCGCTTCTGGGGAGCGGATACATTGGTCGCCTTCTTGTGAAGGGAGTTGTAGCCTTTCTGCAGAGCAGGCGCAGTAGACTTCTTTACAGTGGTCTGACGTCCTTTTCTCACTAACTGGTTAAATGTCGGCATTCTGTTTCACCTCTTTCTGAAATATAATATTTTTACGCCTGCAGGACACACAAAACAGTGCGTCCGTGCGCACGCTATATTAGTATAGCCGTTTGCCGGCGCGTTGTCAACTGTTTTTTCGCCGGTCCGAAGGTTTTTCTGCGCTTTCTGCCAGACGAAAAGTCTGCCGCAACAGTTCTGTCCTGCGCCAGGCAGCGGCAGGGAAAACAGTTAGAACAGCCATGTCAAATAGGGCAGGATCATGACCGTGGACTCCCTGCCCTTCAGCAGGAATATCACCAGATACGCCGTGTAGGCCAGTATGACGGAACCTGTGAAAAACCTTCTCTGCCGCTTATTCTCTATGGACTTTAACACCAGCGGTATCAGAAAAATATGCCCCAGCACCATATAATAGCATATCCTGGATGTCTCCAGAATATAATACCCGAAGCTGTAGATCATCAGCGCAAAAAGATTCAGGTTAAAGAGCATTTCCGCTTTCCGGTTCCCTCTGATCCCCTTTTTATAGTAGATCAGCGATAAGATCAATACCGCCAGGCATTTCGCGATATTAGCATAGGAGACCGTCTCCACGTCCAGAAGCAGATCCCCCTCATAATACGGGTAAAATACGAACATCAGCCACCGGAATAACGGCTTGCCCGCCAAAAGCGTCACGCAGGCCGTCGGGATCAGCCATACCGTCTTTTTGTTCCACCTCAGATACCAGGCAATGAGATAGACCGGTATGACCAGCAGCACGGACTTGTGAAAAAACGCGGCAAGCACGATCCAGGCTATAAACCGGACATGATCCTGCTCAAACACAAACCCCATGGCATAAGCACAGACTGCCAGCACAAAATAATACCGCACATTGCTGAAGCTCATGAAATAAAAGCCGTTTGCCATGAAGAGGAAAAAGGTCATCCCAAACCAGTCCCCGTTGCGGAACAGGCCCTTCAGAAAGAAAAAGCAGGTCAGGAACGCCATGACCGCAAATACGATCTTATAATTATCATATCCGAACAGCCCCTGCAGTACCTTTACCAGCGCCTGAAAACCCACCTCATAGGATACCCCCGTATCCCTGTTTATGATGTGCAGGAAATCATACCTGTATACCCAGTAATCGTTTCCGATGCCGACTCTCAATGCGGACAGCGCAAACAAGACCGTAAAGATCCCCGCCAGGAGCACCGTGTTCAGCAGCTCCTGCCGATTTTTTCCTGTCGTTCTGACCATACTCTTTTGTTTTCCCGCGTAAGCGCTGTTTACAAAATACGCCATAAAAACGGTAAGCGCCGTTACCAGTAGATACAGAATCATTTCCTGCTCCTATAATATGAGGAAAGCAATTTCCTGTCGGCGGAAGCCAGGACCACGGCAGTGACCTTTATATCCTGGCGGCCAAGCTGTTCCAGCAGCCGTTCAAATACCTTATCGTTTTTGCGGCCCGCCTCCAATATAATGACCACCGCTTCACATTCCCGTATCCTGTCCAATTCTTCCGGATGCTCCACAGGATTTTTGCAGCTTATCAGCTCCCGCTTACTATCTGCCGGAAGCTCCCATTCCTCATCCCGAAGCTCAGCGTCCGCAAAAACCATTGCAACCTTTACGGAATCTTTCAGAACATAGCTCCAGTTCGGTGCAAATTCCGGCATGAACGGCGCTCCAAGGCAGGTGATATGGTATCTTTTTTCAATGGCGGCGGGAATATAGACCGCCGTGTCCGTTATCAGCGCGATCAATATCCAAAGCACTGCGATTCCAACTCCCAGGCAGCCCCCCAGCAAGCACGCATTTCCCATTCTGAGATTTGAACTGTCCTTCGCATTGTCTCCGGCCTTCGCCAACTCAATGGCCTGTATTTCTTTCCTGATAGCCGCAAATCTCGGAACCACTTCCTCCATGACGGACGCCAGCTTCACCGAAAGCTCCGGAGAATGGGTGTTGCAGCGCACATAGAGATAACGCACATCCGAATCCACCGTGGCTGTGATATAGGAAATGATTTCCTCTTCGGAAAGTGTCCCTCCCATTTCCTCGCTGACAAGCTCCGTGAAAAAGTCCGTATGGATCACCTCGCCCCAGGTAAAATAGTTATAATAGTCATATTGTTCTCCCTGGGCGTCCTCCGCAAAATCAATATAAAAAATCGACTCCGTCTGATAGGTCCTTCCGCCTCCTGCCACCGTTTTGACATAAAAATGACATACTCCCGCCAGGGCCATGCCAACCACTGCAGCTCCCGGAAGGATCCAGATCTTCCGCAGGAATCTGATCCATAACAATCTGTAGTCCACAGGCTCTCTGCTGTATTCGCATTCCCACATTATAAACAGCCTCCCACCGATTCCCGAAACAACTCTACCGCCTTCTGCACTGCGGTCTTACGTCACAATATCCCCCCGTTTTCCTGCAGCTGCCTCACATATCTGCCCAGGGCGTCCTGCCAGGAGGGCAGCCGCTCAAAGCCGTTCTCCGTCAGCTTGTCCTTATTCATACGGCTGTTCGCAGGGCGCTTTGCCTTTGCGCCGTACTCCTGTGTAGTCACAGGCACCACCTTTACCGCGACGCCGGCCTCTTTGAAGATAGCGCAGGCAAAGTCATACCAGGAACAGCTTCCTTCGTTGGTGGCATGATACACGCCGTACTTTTCCGTGAGCACCATATCCACCAGCAGCCGCGCCAGGTCGTATGTGTAGGTGGGCGAGCCGAACTGATCGTTCACCACCCGTATGGTATCGTGGCTCTCGGCCAGCTTCAGCATGGTTTTCACAAAGTTCTTCCCGTTGATTCCGAACACCCAGGCAATGCGCACGATAAAATACTTGTCCAGCAGCTCCTGGACCGCCAGCTCCCCCTCGTACTTCGTCCTGCCGTACACGCTTTGAGGCTCTCTCTCGTCCTCCGGCTCCCAGGGACGCTCACCCCGGCCGCTGAACACATAGTCGGTGCTGATATACAACATTTTTATATCCAGCTTCCTGCATACCGAAGCGATATTACGGGGGCCGTCTGCATTCACTCTGCGGCAGAGCTCCTCGTTTTCCTCAGCGGCATCCACCGCCGTGTAGGCGGCGCAGTGGATCACCGCGTCAGGCGCGGCTTCCCTGATGACGCGCTCCACACATACCGCGTCTGTGACGTCCATCTCGTCAATATCTGCTCCTACTGCCTGTATACCGCGCTTTGCCAGCTCATTCATCACGTCGTAGCCCAGCTGTCCCTTCACACCCGTCACAAAAACCTTCATAATAGCTCACGATCCTTTCCCCACATTCTCATACAGGCACTTCAGCATTTCCTCCGTAAAGGGCTTTCCTTCGATTCCCACTTCAATACTGCCGTCCTCACCGGGAACCATGCGGCGCACCACCGCAAACATCACCACGCACTCCGCCACCACGATAACATCCTTCCCCACAATGTCCGGGCTTCCCGCCGGCATCCTGATTCCCATGCCAAGGGGACTTACATTCTCTATCTTGATATAATATTTCTCCTCGGTATCACAGATGATGATCACGTTCATCGCCGTATACTTTGTGCGTTCGACCCGCCTTCTCTCTTTCATTGTATTCCTCCTTCAAACAGACCCTCATACTTCCTTCTGTGCAGAAAAGGGAAGAGAGATAAACCCCTCTTCCCCCTCCTTTTATTCTGCCTTTTCCGGCAGGGCTTATGATTCAGTTACGGCAACCGCTTCTGTTTCTTCTGTCTCGATCTCTTCTGCCTCTGTATCTTCCTCCAGATCCGCAACGGCTTCCATTACTGCTTCTGCTTCCACATCCGGTATTTCTTCATCCGCCTCGGTATCAAGCTCATTGATGGAAATGGTCTCTATCTCGTCTGTGCTTAATCTTGTGTTACGGTATCTCTTCATTCCCGTACCCACAGGAATCAGCTTACCGATGATGACATTTTCCTTCAGGCCGATCAGATTATCCACCTTACCCTTGATTGCCGCTTCCGTCAAGACCTTGGTAGTCTCCTGGAAGGAAGCCGCCGACAGGAAGGAATTGGTTGCCAGCGCCGCCTTGGTGATACCCAGCAGTACCTGCTTGCCCTCTGCGGGCTCTTTGCCCTGGGCTGCCAGCTCCTCGTTTATATCCTCGTATTCCAGAACATCCACCAGTGTGCCGGGCAGGAAATCCGTGTCCCCATTGTTCTCAATGCGGACCTTCTTCAGCATCTGCCGGACGATCACCTCGATATGCTTATCCGCGATGTCAACGCCCTGCAGACGGTAGACCCTCTGTACCTCCCGGAGCATATAATCCTGCACGGAGCGGATCCCTTTGATCTTCAGCAGATCGTGAGGGTTGACAGAGCCTTCCGTCAACTCGTCTCCGGCCTCCAGCACCTGTCCGTCCACCACCTTGATACGGGAGCCGTAAGGAATCAGGTATGCCTTAGATTCCCCTGTCTCACTATTGCTAATGACCACTTCCCGCTTTTTCTTGGTATCCTTTATCTCAACAGTGCCGGCAAACTCCGCGATGATCGCCAGTCCCTTGGGCTTCCTTGCCTCAAACAGCTCCTCTACACGGGGGAGACCCTGTGTGATATCGTCGCCGGCAACGCCGCCTGTATGGAAGGTTCTCATTGTCAGCTGGGTACCGGGCTCACCGATGGACTGTGCGGCAATGATACCTACCGCCTCGCCCACCTGCACCGCCTCGCCGGTCGCCATATTTGCGCCGTAGCACTTTGCACAGATACCCACATGGGAACGGCAGGTCAGGATGGTGCGGATCTTCACTTCCTTTATGGCCGGCTCGCCCTCATCGTCCACCACACTCAAGATCCTTGCCGCGCGGCTGGGGGTGATCATGTGGTTGTGCTTTACGATCATGTTGCCGTCTCTATCATAAATATCCTCGCAGGAATATCTTCCTATGATCCTGTCCTTCAGGCTCTCGATAGTCTCCTTGCCGTCCATGAACGCCTTTACCACGATACCGGGGATCTCATCCCTCCCCTCGCTGCAGTCCGTCTCCCGAATGGACAGCTCCTGTGAAACGTCTACCATTCGCCTGGTCAGATAACCGGAGTCGGCGGTACGCAGCGCGGTATCGGACAGTCCCTTCCGGGCGCCGTGTGCGGACATGAAATACTCCAGCACATCCAGGCCCTCACGGAAATTGGATTTAATGGGCAGTTCAATGGTACGTCCGGTGGTATCCGCCATCAGTCCGCGCATACCCGCAAGCTGCTTGATCTGCTGGTTGGAACCACGGGCGCCGGAATCGGCCATCATAAAGATGTTGTTGTACTTATCCAGCCCGGCAAGCAGCACATCCGTCAATTCTTTATCCGTCTCGTTCCAGGTCTCCACCACCGCACGGTAACGCTCCTCCTCGGTAGTCAGACCTCTTCGGAAATCAGCGGCGATCTTATCTACCGTATCCTGGGCCTTCGCCAACAGCTCCGCCTTGCGCTCCGGCACAGTCATATCCGAGATGGATACGGTCATTGCCGCTCTGGTGGAGTACTTGTAACCGATAGATTTCACGTCGTCCAGCACCTCTGCGGTCCTCACTGCGCCGTGGGTGTTGATGACCTTTTCCAGGATCTGCTTCAACTGCTTTTTGCCTACATGGAAATCAACCTCCGGCTTCAGGAATTCCTTCGGATCAGTCCTGTCCACATAGCCCAGATCCTGAGGAAGGATCTCATTGAAAATGAAACGCCCCAGGGTGGACTCCACATTGCCGCTGACCACCTTACCGTCGGCGTTTACCCTGCTCACACGGACGGTGATCCTGGAATGCAGCGTACACGCCTTATTCTCATAGGCGAGGATCGCCTCGTTCACACTCTTGAAGAACTTTCCTTCTCCCACTGCTCCCGGTCTTTCCTGGGTCAGATAGTAGATACCCAGCACCATATCCTGAGAAGGAACGGCCACAGGGCCGCCGTCAGACGGCTTCAGCAGGTTATTGGGAGACAGCAGCAGGAAACGGCACTCCGCCTGGGCTTCCACAGACAGAGGAAGATGCACCGCCATCTGGTCTCCGTCAAAGTCCGCATTAAAGGCGGTACAAACCAGCGGATGCAGCTTGATTGCCTTACCTTCTACCAGAATCGGCTCAAATGCCTGGATACCCAGCCTGTGCAGTGTCGGTGCGCGGTTCAGCATCACGGGATGCTCCTTGATGACCTCCTCCAGCACATCCCATACCTGGGTGTCCATTTTATCTACCAGCTTCTTTGCATTCTTGATGTTCTGGCTGATTCCCTTTGCCACCAGCTCCTTCATCACAAAGGGCTTGAACAGCTCGATGGCCATCTCCTTGGGCAGACCGCACTGGTAGATCTTCAGTTCGGGACCCACCACGATAACGGAACGTCCGGAATAGTCCACGCGCTTTCCCAGCAGATTCTGCCGGAAGCGTCCGGATTTTCCCTTCAGCATATCGGAAAGGGACTTCAAGGCCCTGTTGCCGGGGCCGGTGACGGGACGCCCTCTTCTGCCGTTGTCGATCAGGGCATCCACCGCCTCCTGGAGCATTCTCTTCTCGTTGCGGACGATGATGTCCGGCGCTCCCAGCTCCAGCAGTCTCTTTAAACGGTTGTTCCTGTTGATGATCCTTCTGTACAGATCGTTCAGGTCAGAGGTTGCAAACCGTCCGCCGTCCAGCTGTACCATGGGACGAATATCGGGGGGGATGACAGGGATCACATCCATCACCATCCACTCCGGCCTGTTGCCGGATTCCCGGAACGCCTCCACTACTTCAAGTCTCTTGATGATACGGGCTCTCTTCTGCCCGGAGGACTCTTTTAAGCCCGTCTTGAGCTCAGCCGCCTCGGTTTCCAGGTCAATGGCCTGCAGCAGCTCCTTGATAGCCTCCGCTCCCATACCGACGCGGAACTTATTCCCGTAATTCTCCCTTGCGTCCTGATACTCCTTCTCGGAGAGGATCTGCTTATACTCAAGGCCGCTCTCTCCGGAATCCAGCACAATATAGGACGCAAAATACAATACCTTCTCCAGCACCCTGGGGGACAGATCCAGGATCAGTCCCATACGGCTGGGGATACCTTTAAAATACCAGATGTGGGACACGGGAGCCGCAAGCTCGATATGCCCCATACGCTCCCTGCGGACGCTTGCCTTTGTCACTTCAACGCCGCATCGGTCGCAGACCACACCCTTATATCTGATCTTCTTATACTTACCGCAATGACACTCCCAGTCCTTGCTGGGTCCGAAGATCTTCTCACAGAACAGGCCGTCTCTTTCCGGCTTTAAGGTTCTGTAGTTGATGGTCTCCGGCTTCAGCACCTCGCCGTGGGACCAGTCCCTGATCTTTTCCGGCGAAGCCAGGCCAATCTTGATTGCGTCAAATGTCATAGGCTGATAAGCTGTTTCATTTTTAACTTCCGGCATGAATGGTACTCCCTTCTAAGCTATTAGCATTTATTTAGGCGAAGCGTCGCCTTTCACTCGAAGTCCTCGTCTCCCTCGAAATCCGCCTCATCGGCTTCAAATTCCTCGTCGTCAAAGCTGTCATCATCAGCGCTTACCAGCTCGCCGCTCTCGTCGTCGAACTCCTGCGCCTGATAGCCCATCCTGCCAAGAGAGCCGTTGTCGTAATCATCATCGTACTTGCGGTCGCCCTCCATCTCATAGCGGTAATCGGTATCACCGTAATCAATGGTCTCCATGATCTCCACCTCGGTATGGTCGTCGCGAAGCACTCTTACATCCAGTCCCAGCGCCTGCAGCTCCTTCAGCAATACCTTGAAGGACTCAGGAATGCCGGGCTCAGGAATATTGTCTCCCTTGATGATTGCCTCATAAGTCTTTACACGGCCCACCACGTCATCGGACTTCACGGTCAGGATCTCCTGCAGGGTATAGGATGCGCCATATGCCTCCAACGCCCAGACCTCCATCTCACCGAAACGCTGTCCGCCAAACTGCGCCTTGCCGCCCAGGGGCTGCTGGGTGACCAGGGAATAAGGGCCGGTGGAACGGGCATGGATCTTGTCGTCCACCAGATGATGCAGCTTTAAATAGTGCATATGGCCAATGGTAACAGGACTGTCAAAATACTCGCCGGTACGTCCGTCCCTCAGACGAACCTTTCCGTCCCTGGCGATGGTGACGCCTTTCCATATACTTCTCTGCTCTCTGTTGTCAGCCAGATACTGTATCACCTCCGGAAGCAGTTCCTTTCCGTGCAGACTCTCAAAGGTCTCGCCGGACCACTCTCTGCCGTCCGCCGTGGTATCCTTTCCCTCCGCTTTCCATTCCTTTGCCTCCGCGGCATTAAAAGGCAGATTCACATAATCGTTTGCCAGCTCCAGGGTGTCCATGATATCGGTCTCATTCGCGCCGTCAAACACAGGCGTGGACACGTTGAACCCAAGCGCCTTTGCCGCCAGAGAAAGATGGATCTCCAATACCTGTCCAATATTCATACGGGAAGGCACGCCCAGGGGATTCAGCACGATGTCCAGCGGACGTCCGTTGGGCAGATAGGGCATATCCTCCACGGGCAGCACACGGGAAACCACGCCCTTGTTGCCGTGACGGCCTGCCATCTTGTCACCCACGGAGATCTTTCTCTTCTGGGCAATATAGATACGGACAGCCATATTCACACCGGGAGAAAGCTCGTCGCAATTCTCTCTGGTAAACACCTTGGCATCCACTACAATACCATACTCGCCGTGAGGCACCTTCAGGGAAGTATCCCTGACCTCTCTTGCTTTCTCTCCGAAGATCGCCCGCAGCAGTCTCTCCTCGGCGGTCAGCTCCGTCTCGCCCTTAGGCGTCACCTTGCCCACCAGAATATCTCCGGCACGCACCTCTGCGCCGATCCGGATGATACCTCTGTCGTCCAGATCCTTCAGCGCGTCGTCACCCACGCCGGGCACATCCCTGGTGATCTCCTCAGGCCCCAGCTTGGTATCGCGGGCTTCCGCCTCGTATTCTTCGATATGAACGGAGGTGTATACATCCTCCTGCACCAGTCTCTCGCTCAAAAGAACGGCGTCCTCGTAGTTATAGCCCTCCCAGGTCATGAAGCCGATCAGCGGGTTCTTGCCCAGGGCCAGCTCACCCTTTGCAGTCGAAGGACCGTCCGCGATCACCTGTCCCTCCGCCACATGATCTCCCTTGAACACAATGGGCTTCTGGTTATAGCAGTTGGACTGGTTGGAGCGGGAGAATTTAGTCAGCTTGAACTCCGCCTTCTCGCCGTCGTCGTAGGTGATCCTGATCAGGTTGGAGGACACATAGTCAACCGTACCTGCCTTCTTTGCCAGAATACACATACCGGAGTCCTCCGCCGTCTTGGGCTCCATGCCGGTGCCCACCACAGGCGCTTCCGTGGTCAGAAGAGGCACAGCCTGACGCTGCATATTGGACCCCATCAGCGCCCTGTTTGCGTCGTCGTTCTGCAGGAAAGGAATCAGCGCCGTTGCCACGGAGAATACCATTCTCGGCGATACATCCATATAATCAAACATAGAACGGGGATATTCTGAGGTCTCCTCCCTGTAACGTCCGGACACGGTGTTGCGGACAAAATGTCCTTCCGCGTCCAGGGCCTCACTCGCCTGCGCCACATGGTAATTGTCCTCTTCATCCGCGGTCATATATACCACTTCGTCCGTGACCACCGGATTCTGCGGATTCGATTTGTCGATCTTTCTGTAAGGTGCCTCCACAAAACCATACTCGTTGATACGGGCATAGCTCGCAAGGGAGTTGATCAGGCCGATGTTGGGACCTTCAGGGGTCTCAATGGGGCACATTCTTCCGTAATGGGAATAATGCACGTCACGGACCTCAAATCCCGCACGGTCTCTGGACAAACCGCCGGGACCCAGAGCGGACAGACGCCTCTTGTGGGTGATCTCCGCAAGCGGATTGTTCTGATCCATAAACTGGGACAGCTGGGAGGAACCGAAAAATTCCTTCACCGCAGCCGTCACCGGCTTGATGTTGATCAGGGACTGGGGTGAAACATCATCCGTGTCGTGGGTAGTCATGCGCTCCCGAACCACACGCTCCATTCTGGACAGACCGATGCGGTACTGGTTCTGCAGCAGCTCTCCCACCGCGCGAATACGTCTGTTGCCCAGATGGTCAATATCATCATCATTGCCCAGGCCGTACTCCAGATGTATATTATAGTTGATGGATGCAATGATATCTTCCTTGGTAATGTGCTTGGGAACAAGCTCATGTACATTCTTCTTAATGGCTTCGGCAAGCTTCTCCGGATCTGAGCCAAACTCATCCAGGATCTGCTTCAGCACGGGGTAATAGACCCTCTCATGGATGCCGAAATCTCTCGGATTGCAGTCCACAAAAGCAGTGATGTCCACCATCATATTAGAAAGGACCTTTACATTTTTCTCCTCCGTCTGTATATACACAAAGGGGACTGCCGCATTCTGGATGGTATCCGCCAGCTCTGCGCTCACCTTGTCCCCGGCAGAGGCAAGCACCTCGCCGGTGGAGGGGTCCACCACATCCGCAGCCAGCACCTGATGCCTGATCCTGTTCCTGAATGCCAGCTTCTTATTAAACTTATATCTTCCCACCTTGGCCAGATCATACCGACGGGGATCAAAAAACATTGCGTTGATCAGGCTTTCCGCACTCTCCACGCTCAAAGGCTCACCGGGACGGATCTTTTTATACAGCTCCAACAGACCCTCCTGATAATTCTCAGCAGTGTCCTTTGAAAAACTGGCCTCGATCTTGGGTTCGTCGCCGAACACCTCACGGATCTCATCATTGGTGCCGATTCCCAGCGCGCGGACCAACACGGTCACAGGAACCTTACGGGTCCTGTCCACACGCACATAAAACACATCGTTGGAATCAGTCTCATACTCCAGCCACGCGCCCCGGTTGGGGATGACCGTACAGGAAAACAGCTTCTTGCCAAGCTTATCGTGACTGACCGCATAGTAAATACCGGGAGAACGTACCAACTGGCTTACGATAACACGCTCCGCGCCGTTGATGACAAAGGTTCCCGTCTCCGTCATCAGCGGAAGATCGCCCATGAAGATCTTATGCTCGCTGATCTCTTCCTTCTCTTTGTTGTACAGGCGGACTGTAACCGTCAAAGGCGCCGCATAGGTCGCGTCCCTCTCTTTACACTCTTCAATAGAATACTTCACATCATCCCGGCAGAGTTCAAAATCTACAAACTCCAGACTTAAGGATCCGCTGTAATCAGCGATAGGAGAAATATCGTCAAAGACCTCACGCAACCCTTCGTCAAGGAACCACTGATAGGAGTCCTTCTGGACTTCGATCAGGTTCGGCATCTCCAGAACCTCTTTCTGTCTCGCATAACTCATACGCATCACCCTGGAACCGGCTACCGGACGTATTCTGTTTTTTTCCATTGACATTTCACCCCGTTCTTTCTTTTCTGCCGCCCAAAAAGGCATAGCACAGCACAATAGTGCATCGTTTATAATATCACAATTTTGTCAAGGGGTCAAGGAGAAAAAAATCATCTCCTGAAAATTTTAGTGACAATTTAACCTTGCGCAAAGTGGCGGCAGCCGACAGACATTCTTATGCAGACCCGCTTTCGCTTGAAGGCGCGACGTAACGGTACATAAGCAAGCAAAATACGCTTGCTAAGTACCGACGTCTTGCACAGTCTGCACAAGAATGTCTGTCATCTGCCGCCATTTTGTGTAAGGACAAACTGTTACAGACTTTGGTGTCTCCCGGAAATTTATAATGTGTGCCGCAAAAAAAGAACGGCTCCACATATGTATATGTGAAACCGTATCTCATCTTTTTGCAGTTTTCCGGCAAAACGGCGATTACTTCAGAGTAACCTTTGCGCCGACTTCCTCAAGCTTCTTCTTCAGCTCTTCAGCCTCTTCCTTGGAAGCGCCTTCCTTCACAGCCTTAGGAGCGCTGTCTACAAGATCCTTCGCTTCCTTCAGACCAAGGCCGGTCACTTCACGTACCACCTTGATGACCTTGACCTTCTCCGCGCCAACCTCAGTCAGTTCAACGTCGAACTCGGTCTTTTCCTCTGCCTCTGCGCCTGCCGCAGGGCCTGCCGCTGCAACTACAACGCCTGCTGCCGCAGATACGCCGAACTCCTCCTCACAAGCCTTTACCAGGTCGTTCAACTCTAATACAGTCAACTCTTTGATTGCATCAATCAGTTCCTGAGCTGTTAATTTAGCCATTTTTATTTTCCTCCATTTTCTGATTTTATTATTCGTCTTGTGACTTCTGAAAACTATTCCGCTGCGGGTGTTTCTGCCGCAGTGTCTGCAGGCGCTGCCGCTTCTTCAGCCGGCGCCGCTGCGGGAGCTTCTACTGCGGAAGCGCCGCCTTTTTCTGCCAGCTGATTCATAACACGGGCGAAATTGGTGATCGGGCTCTGCATACTGCCAAGCAATCTGGATATAAGTACGTCTCTGGAAGGAATGCTTGCAATGGAAGCGATCCCCTTGGCGTCATACACCGTGCCTTCCACCACACCGGCCTTGATCTCCAGCTTGTCTGCCTTCTTTGCAAACTCAGCCAGCAGTCTTGCGGGAGCCGTTGCGTCCTCAGTGGAGATAGCCACTGCGCTGGGTCCCTCCAGATACTGGGTCAGGCCTTCAAATGCGGTGTCCTTAAACGCGCGTGTCATAAAGGTGTTCTTGTACACCTTATAGACGACTCCCGCTTCACGCAGGCTCTTGCGCAGCTGTGTGTCCTGCTCCACAGTCAGTCCGCGGTAATCAACCAGGACGACAGACTGAGCATCCTTGATGTTGGCGGAGATCTCGTCTACGATGGGCTGTTTTAATTCAACCTTTGCCATTTTTTTACCTCCTTATAGAATGATTGGGGTTTCCCCTGCCGAAAGGAGTTTTATAAAAGAAAAACCCTCCTGAAGCCAGGAAGGTAAAAAGTCTCAACAAAAACTCTCTCCTCGGTAGGCGTCCTTTGAGCTTACCCCGGAAAACGCTCCGGGACCTACTGTCTTCGGCTTTGATCTTGCGACCGTTACAAATAATAACATAAGGGGCTGACATCTGTCAACCCCTGTTTTGCCTTAAAATTTCATAACATTCACTTTTACGCCGGGGCCCATGGTGCTGGCCAGGGTAACGCTCTTCAGATACTGTCCCTTCACAGCGCTGGGTCTTGCCTTCATGATCGCTTCCATCAGCGCGTTGAAGTTCTCCTGCAGAGCTTCCTCGGTAAAGGAGACCTTACCTACGGGAACGTGTACGATATTGGTCTTATCAAGCCTGTATTCGATCTTACCGGCCTTGATATCGTTTACAGCCTTGGTAACGTCCATTGTAACGGTGCCTGCCTTGGGGTTGGGCATCAGTCCCTTGGGGCCTAAGACCTTACCGAGCCGTCCTACCACGCCCATCATGTCGGGGGTAGCCACTACCACGTCAAAATCAAGCCAGCCGTCGTTCTGGATCCTGGGGATAAGCTCCTCGCCGCCTACATAGTCAGCTCCCGCTGCCTCAGCCTCGCTTACCTTATCGCCCTTTGCAAATACTAGGACTCTTACCGTCTTACCGGTTCCGTTGGGCAGCACCACCGCGCCGCGGATCTGCTGCTCTGCGTGACGCCCGTCACAGCCGGTTCTGATATGGACCTCAATGGTCTCGTCAAACTTTGCTGTTGCCGTTTTCTTTACCAAAGCGATCGCTTCATTCGGCTCATAGGCCATAGTGCGGTCCACAAGCTTTGCAGCTTCGGCATATTTCTTACCATGCTTCATTATTATCCCTCCTCTACTGTGATACCCATACTGCGAGCAGTACCTGCTATCATGCTCATTGCCGCCTCAAGGCTTGCCGCGTTCAGATCCGGCATCTTCATCTCGGCGATCTCCTGAAGCTTCGCCTTTGAGATAGTCGCAACCTTGGTCTTGTTGGGTACGCCCGAACCGGACTTGATGTTGCACGCCTTCTTCAGCAGAACTGCAGCAGGGGGAGTCTTTGTAATGAAACTGAAAGACCTGTCTGCATATACAGTGATGACGACGGGGATGATGACATCTCCCTTGTCCGCTGTCTTTGCGTTGAACTGCTTGGTGAATTCAACGATGTTCACACCATGCTGACCCAGCGCAGGGCCAACAGGGGGAGCCGGTGTTGCTTTTCCGGCAGGAATCTGTAACTTGATGTAGCCTTCTACTTTCTTTGCCATTTTGGCACCTCCTATATTGTGGTACGCCGCCTTACTGCCCGCGGCGCTCTGGCGCAGGATCCAAAGCATATCGTCCTGCTCCCACTTTGCTGCCGTGGAAAATATCCGCCTCCGAAGCTGTCCGTCCGGGACATTTCCACCCTATATTTATCGGCTCACGCCGTAAATACCTTAAAGCTTTCTTACCTCTGCAAAGCTGATCTCCACAGGGGTCTCTCTTCCAAACAGTTCCACATTGATGGTGGCTGTCTGCTTGTTGTAGTCAAGCTTATGGACGATACCTACCGTATCCTTCCATACGCCCGCCACCACTGCAATGCTGTCTCCCTCCACAAAGTCGATGGAGACATTCTCTGTCTTGATGCCAAGGGGTTTCATCTCCGCCTCGGTAAGCGGAACGGGCTTGCTTCCCGGTCCCACGAAGCCTGTGACGCCGCGGGTATTTCTGACTACATACCATGTGTCGTCATTCATTTCCATATTGAGAAGCACATAGCCGGGAAACATCTTACGCTGAACAGTCTTTTTTACGCCGTTCTTCAGCTCCACCACTTCCTCCAGAGGAACTCTTACTTCCAGAATCTGCTCTGCAAGGTTCTTGTTGTTCTCAATGGTCTTTTCAATATTGGCCTTGACCTTGTTTTCATAGCCGGAATAGGTATGGACCACATACCATTTTGCCTCTGCCATATGATCTCCCTCGCTCTAATGAATTGATAGTAAGAACTCTACACCGTTCTTGGCAATGTAATCAATGACTGCGATCAACACGCCCACGACCACCGAGATCGCCACAACGGCCACAGACTGTTTTAAAGTCTCCTGCCTGTCCGGCCATACGATCTTTTTGAACTCAGACTTCACTCCGGCAAAAAAACCGGGGCGCTTCTGCTTCTCTGCGGAATCTCCCATTTTGACCTCCAAACTAAAACAAACTGCCTACCTGGTTTCCAAAACCCTGCTTCACTTACAAAGAGACATTACTTCGTCTCTGAGGAGACGTTACTTCGTCTCTGAGGAGACGTTACTTCGTCTCTTTGTGTACCGTATGGGTCCTGCAGAATCTGCAATACTTCTTGATCTCCATCCTGTCGGGATGAGTTTTCTTATCCTTGGTAGTATTATAGTTACGCTGCTTGCACTCGGTACAAGCCAAGGTGATTTTTGTACGCATATCGGCTACCTCCACTTGATTTTTTAAGCATAAAAAAAAGACCTGAAATCTTATCTCGCTTGAATACTATAACACAGCGCCCCTGCATCCGTCAACAATTTTTTCAAGAAAATACTTGTGTGTTTCCCTGCCTTGTGCTACACTGTAGATGTATAAGTAGATAAAAAGTGGGTTAATATCCGTATCACGGAAAGGAGGCATGACAATGGGCGCTGTTTTAAACGCGGTATATAATAATTACCTTACCACGTATTCCCGGAAAGCTTTGACCCGCTACGACACTCACAAGAAAAGCGAGCTCCGCAGCGTTTATAATTCCATTGTCAAATTGAATAAGGAAGCTCCCTGGTATCTTCCCACCACCAGCAAAGCCACTCAGGAGTACGCGATCTCCATCAAGGAAAACGCCCGCGAACTGCGGAATACCCTGGCGCAGCTTGGCGGTATGGAGGAGAACGTTCTTTTTAATAAGAAGAGCGCCTATACGTCGGACGAGAATATAGTCACCGCTTCCTACATCGGCTCTCAGAATTTGGACAACAATATGCCCGTTCTGGATCTGGAGGTGCAGTCCCTGGCGGTTTCCCAGGAAAACCTGGGTCTCTTTCTTCCCGACGCCAAAACGGAGCTGCCCCCTGATACCTATTCCTTTGATATGGGTATCAACGATATGAACTATGAATTCCAGTTTACCGTGGGCGAATCCGAAACCAACCGGGACGTACAGGAACGCCTTGTCCGGCTGATCAATAATTCCGGCATCGGTGTCAAGGCGGACATTGCGGAATCTGACGGCAGAAGCGCTCTCCGGCTCACGTCAGAGTCCACGGGCTTAGGCTCCGGCAGGAACCAGGTCTTTACCATCAGTGACAACAAGACAAGTAAGCGTGCCGGCACGGTGCACTATTTCGGACTGGATTACACCAGCCGGGAGGCGTCCAATGCCCGGTTCAGCATAAACGGCGAGGAGCGCACTTCCTCCTCCAATCATTTCACCATAGGCAAGCAGTTTGATATCCGGCTGCACAGCACTACGGAAGAGGGCAGTCCCGTCCGGATCGGTCTCAAGACGGATGTGGAATCCTTAGCGGACAATGTTTCCCATCTGGTGGGCGGCTATAACGACTTCGTAAAGGCAGCTTCCTCCTATATGGAGACCCAGTCCAAGAGCAGGCAGCTGGTAAACGAGATGCGGGGGATCGTGGGCGTGTACAGCTCCTCTCTGGAATCCATGGGCATTTCTCTCTCGGAGGACGGCACCATGCGTATGAACCGGGATGTTTTTCACCAGGCGGCGCTGCGGGCCGACGACATTACCGAGACCTTCGGCAGCCTGAAGAACCTGTCCGGCTCCCTGATACGCAAAAGCAACCAGGTGGCCCTGAACCCTATGGACTATGTGCAGAAAACCGTGGTTGCCTACAAGAATCCGGGCCACAATTATGTGAGTCCCTACAATACAAGCGCATACAGCGGTATGCTGTTCAACAGTTATTGCTGACAGAAAGCTCCTCTTCCGCCATCCGAAGCGCCTCCGCGATCACCTTGTCCATGTCATAGTACTTATATTGTCCCAGCCTGCCGCCGAAGCGCACGTTGTTCTCCTCCGCCGCCAGCCGGGCATATTTCTCATATAGCTTTCCGTTCTGCTCATCATTCACAGGATAGTAAGGCTCGTCCCCCCGGTTCCACGGTGCGGGATACTCTCTTGTGATCACCGTGTCCGGCTGGGCGCCGAATTCAAAATGCTTGTGCTCGATGATGCGGGTGTAGGGGACCTCCCGCTCCGTATAGTTTACCACCGCATTGCCCTGATAGTTGCCGCAGCCCTCCAGAAGCTCCTCCTCAAAGCGAAGAGATCTGTACTGCAGCTCCCCGTAGCAGTAATCAAAGTACTCGTCGATCATACCCGTGTACAGCACCCTGTCAAAGGTATCGGAGGTGTTCTGCATAAACTCCCGATAGGAGACCCCCAGGCGGACCTCCGTTCCTGCCAGCAGCTTTTCCGCGATCTGGGTATACCCGCCAACGGGGATACCCTGGAATCTGTCGGTGAAATAGTTGTTGTCATAGGTAAACCGGACGGGCAGACGGCGTATGATAAACGCCGGCAGCTCCGTACAGCTTCTGCCCCACTGCTTTTCCGTGTAGCCCTTCACCAGCTTTTCATACACATCCCTGCCCACCAGGGACAGCGCCTGCTCCTCCAGGTTGGCGGGTTCCCTGCCCGGCGTACCGCTTCCGCCCTGTCCGGACTGCGCTCCGCTGCCGCCGCAGGCACTCCCCTGCGCTTCCCACGCCTCACGCTTCTGCCGCTCAATTATCTCCCTGGCTTCTTCGGGGGTCCTGACGCCCCACATCTTACTGAAGGTGTTCATATTAAAGGGCAGATTATAAAGCTCCCCGCCGTACACCGCTATGGGCGAGTTGATAAAATTGTTAAACTCCGCAAAGCGGTTCACATAATCCCACACCTTCCTGTCAGAGGTGTGAAAAATATGAGCGCCGTATTTGTGTACCTGAATGCCCTTTATCTCTTCCGTATAGATATTGCCGCCGGGGTGCTCCCGTTTGTCGATGCACAGGCATTTCTTTCCTGCACGGCCCATCTCATGGGCAAAGACTGCGCCGAAAAGCCCCGCGCCCACGATCAGCCAGTGATACCTCATTTGCTTTTCTTCCCCTTCGCCTTATACTTGTCGATCTGGCCAAAATCCTCCATCAGCTCAAGTATCTTGTCCCTGCCTTCCTGATTCAGCCTGACATAATTCTGCATCACCCGGTTTTCAAGCAGCTGCTCCCCCAGGGATGTGTCCCGCTCCAGAGAAGAAAAGTCCACCGGATTCAGGCTGAGCTTGTCACACATCTTTATGACCGTACCGTATGCCATTCCCTCAATGCCGCGCTCCAGCGCAGTCACCAGCGTACTGTAAGGAATCTTCAGTTCCATTGCAAACTGGCGCACACTGCGGTACTGCCTCAAGATCTCATTCTTCAAAATCTCCGCTTTCGTCATTTTTATCTACCTCCATTTCAAAGCTGCTGCACTGCAAAACACAGCTCCTCCGCTATATTCCCTATAGGCTTAATATACGATTTTCCGTGTATTTTTTCAAGGGAAACTCCAAAAATTAATATAGTTTTAAGAGTTGCTTAAGCTGCTCTTTCAAATATTCATATCTGCGGCGCTTTTCCTCCTTGCCAAAATGTCCGGCTGACTCCCTGTCCTGTATTTCGTTGCCCTCATAGCAGAGATCCTTTGCCCTTTCGCCAAACTGCTCGCTGGTAAGGTCAAAGGTATACCCATCCACCACATTATAGCAGTGTACGCCGCCGTTGTCCGTGGGCATTGCATATACCTCGCCTCCGAAAATGTCCTGGGCCAGAAAAGCGGTTATGGAGCACTGCCCCAGGGTCTTATTTCCCTCACTCCATTCCATGCGCATCCTGGGTGCGCAGGTGTCCGCACACCAGAGATTGGAAAGAGCGTCATACAGGTCAAGAGGCGTTTCGATCCCCTTATAAACCTTATTTTTTGCCTTCACCTTTCCGGCCGTCTGCCACCCGTAAAAATTCCCTGCCATAAACAGTACCTCCTCTCTTCCACCAGAATAACACGGATCTAAAAATAAATCCACCGGACATACCCGAATGGATGATTACTTTTTGAGGCGGATATGATAAGATAAGCATGACCCTGCAAAATTTGCAGGAAAATTTTGAGATTTCGGGAATATGCCTTTCCTGATTCCGACCTGTTAGATGAAAGCTTTCAAATGATAGGGGGATTTGTTATGGAAGATTCTCAGATTATGGACCTTTACTGGAAACGCAACGAATATGCCATTATAGAGACAGACCGCAAGTATGGCGCCTTATGTCACAGCATTGCAATGAACCTGCTGTCTGTCCGGGAGGACGCCGAGGAATGTGTCAACGATACCTGGAACGAAGCCTGGAACCGGCTGCCTCCCCAGCGCCCGGAGAACTTCAAGGCGTGGCTGTGCCGGGTGGTGCGCAATATCTCGATCAATCTCTGGCGCAGAAATCATGCCGAAAAACGCTACAACGGCATCAATCAGATACTGGACGAGCTGGAGGAATGCGTCCCCGCCGCCCGGACTGTAGAGCAGGAAATCGAGGATGCGGAGCTGGGCAGGTGTATCAGCGCCTGGCTTCTCTCCCTGCCTAAGGAGGATCGGGCCCTGTTTGTACACCGCTACTGGCACGGCACAGCCCTGAACGAGCTGGCGGAAAAGTGGAACATCCCGGCTCCCAGGCTGACCAAAAAAATGTACAGGCTGCGTCTCAGCCTGAAAGCCACTCTTGAAAAGGAGGATATCTATCTATGAGCCAAAAAAAATATGAAAAGAAGAGCGAGAAAATATATCAGGGGATCACCCACATCAATGACGAAATCGTGGAAGAGGCAGAAAACGCCAGACCCCTGCCAAAAAAATCCGGCTCTCTGTGGAAAGCAGTCAGTCTGACGGCAGCCTGCCTGTGCCTTTTTGCCCTGGGCGCCGCCTTCCTGCTTCGCAGTCCGGGAGGATCCCCGCCTGACGGGTCAGGAAGTCCCGATGGTCTTATAGCCCAGAACAGCCCACAGCCTGCGGATGGAAAAAACACCGGCGGAGCGGACGCTCCCTCCTCGGCGGACGCCACGGCTGCTCCTGACCCGTCCCCGGAAAATATACCTGTCATCACTCTGGCGGATATGTCTGTAAGGCCCAGACTCTTAAGCGGCGCCGGGACTCCTGACCTGGACATAACGCCCAACGTGGAACCCTACACAATAGATCCGGACTTGGGCAACGTTGAAAATCTGGACCGCTTCTATGCCCTGGCTACGGATACAGACATGGCAGCCCAACTGGCCCGAAACGGTTTCCTGGTGGGAGAAATCGGAAACAGTGACATCGGAGACAGCGAGTTCTTTGAAGTATATGAGTACAATCGTTATGCACAGGTTCCAAGCTTCGTGACCGTTGACTCCCTGATGCATACCTACCACCTTTATTTCAGTTACCTCCTGCGAAATATAGAGAAGAATTATCTGGCGGACAGCCTGACCCGGTTAAGCGGCAGGATGCTGGAAACCAGCGCCGCCCAGTATGAGCAGCTGAAGGACAGCGAATGGGAGGAGGCCGCCCGGCGCAATGTAGCCTTCTTTACCGTAGGCGCCTGCCTGCTGGATGACAGCACCACAGTCAGAGACTATGTGGCGGACAGCGTGGCATATGAGCTGGACTGCATCAACAGCGCAGACAGTACCCTGACCTGCTCCATCACCGGCGGATACGAGGACTATACCCAGTATATCCCCAGAGGCTACTATGAGGGAGACGAACAGCTGGGAAAATACTTCCGCGCCATGATGTGGTACGGCAGGATACACTTTAAGCAGGCGGAGGAAAGCCTGGACAGGAGCGCCCTGCTCATCACCATGGCTCTTGCCTCCGACGCGGAAGCCTATCAGACCTGGGAAGCCATCTATGCGGTAACCTCCTTTTTCGCAGGCGCCAGCGACGATTTCGGCGTAAGCGAATATGCCCCCGCCATCTGCGAAGCCTATGGCAATGACGCGGATCTGGCCGACCTGCCGGGAAACAGCGAAGGCTTTGAAGCCTTCCACGCCCTGACGCTCACACTCCCCCCGCCTGCCATCAATTCCATTCCCATAGAGGACGGCGAGGATAACACGATCCCCGGCTTCCGTTTTATGGGACAGCGATTTACCATCGACGCCGCCATCATGCAGAACCTGATCTACAGCAGGGTGGGTGAAAACAGCGACGGCGAAAAGCGGATGCTTCCGGATGTGCTGGACGTAGCCGCAGCCCTTGGCAGCGATACCGCCCTTGAGATCCTGGAGGAAAACGGGGCCACCGACTATGAGGGCTATACGGAAAACATGGCGCTTCTTAAGGAGGGCCTGTCACAGGACAATGAGGCTCTGTGGTCCGCAAGCCTGTACGCCGGCTGGCTGAACACGCTCCGGCCCCTGCTGGAAGCTAAGGGCGAAGGCTATCCTGTATTTATGCAGAGCGAGGAATGGGCAAAGAAAAATCTGGAATGCTTCTCCGGCAGCTTTGCGGAGCTGAAGCATGACACCATCCTCTACACCGAGCAGGTGGTTGCGGAAATGGGCGGCGACTGGGATGAAGAGGTAGACGACAGAGGCTATGTGGAGCCGGAACCGCTGGTCTATGCAAGGTTTACCGATCTTGCGGACCGCACTGCCCAGGGGCTTAAGAAATACGGCCTTCTTACCCCCGATCAGGAGGAGGACCTGTCCCGGCTGTCACAGATGGCACGGCAGCTGCTGACCATATCCGGCAAGGAGCTGCAGGATGAGACCCTGACAGAAGAGGAATATGAATTTATCCGCTCCTATGGCGGCAACATTGAACATTTCTGGTATGAGGCCTCCAAGGACGCCGCCGCTTCCGACTGGTTCGACAGCTCGGAATGTCCTGCCCCCATTGTGGCGGACATTGCCACGGACCCAAACGGACAGGTGCTTGAGGCCGCCACCGGTACGATATCAAACATATTCGTGGTGGTAAAGGTGGACGGCATCCTGAAGGTCGCACGGGGAAGCGTTTATTCCTTCTATCAGTTTACCTGGCCTGCGGAGGACAGACTGACCGACTCCAAATGGCGTCAGATGACAGGCTGCCAGCCGGACGAGGACGGGAATTATACTTATGAGAACCCGGTGAAGCAGCCGGAATGGACGGGCAGCTATCGATATGAGCGTGACTGAGCATAAAAAGAAACCGATAAAAACTGCATTCATCTTTGTGCTGCTGTTATTGGCGGCGCTGCTGTCGGCGGCAGCGGCGATATATGCCCTGTGGCATACAGGCGCTTTCCTGCCCCATTGGATCCAATGGGGCAGCGCCGACTTCCGGGATGAGACCGACGAGTACCGGATCATACTGGAAAACAAGGTTATCCGAATCCTGCGATGCGGAGCTTCCGCCTCTGACCGGGGCGGAACCGCCCAGCAAAGCGCCTCTGCCGGAACCGACAGCGGCGCCCCTGCGGACGATGCCCTCATATGGACCTCCCCAAAGGGCGTGCTGGTTCAGAAAGCGCTATCCACCGATATTGACAACGACGGCAGGGAAGAGCTGATACTGCTCTGCTGGAAAATAGGACGCTACGGCAAAAGCCGCCCTTTCTGGGTGGAAAAGGACGAAAAAAAGTGGTCCCAGCACCTTTTCGTATATGAGTATGACCGGGAAGGGCTCCGGCCGCAGTGGATGTCCTCCTACCTGGGAAAGGATCTGGCGGACGTGAGCCTGTACCGCCGGGCGGATTCCCGGAACCGGCTTTTATTCACGGATCTGGCCGGCGAGACAAGCTGCTGGAGATGGGACTCCTGGGGCTTTACCCTGGAGGACGCCGCCGTCTCCTTTGTGGCCTTCGGGGACAATCTGCTCCATGAACCCATTTATCGCTATGGACTGCTAAATGACGAGTCCTTTGGATTTCTGTTTGAAAACTTTCGGGACGTCATTGCGGAAAGCGACGTCTCCATCATCAACCAGGAGACGCCTCTTGTGGACGACCCTGCCCTGTACGGAGACTATCCCCGGTTCGGCACTCCCATGGGCGCAGGGCAGGCCATAGCGGATGCAGGCTTCGACGTGGTGACCTGCGCCACAAACCATGCCCTGGACAGAGGAAAAAAGGGCGTGAATACCACAAAGGAATTCTTTGACGCACAGGATATTCTGTGCTTAGGAGTGCAGACGGAAGAAGAAACAGAGTACCGGCCTTACGAAATCATGTTGAAAAAGGGCATCCGCTTTGCCCTGCTCAACTATACCTATGGCACAAACGGCATAAAGATACCCGATGACGCACCCTATATGGTTCATGTCCTGGAGGATGAAGAGAAAATAAGGGCTGACATTGAGAATGCCCGGTCAGAAGCAGATCTCGTCATTCTCTTCGTTCACTGGGGCACGGAATATTCCGCAGAACCGGACGAATTTCAACGGCAATGGACAAAGGTATTTCTGGACAGCCACGTGGACGTGGTCATAGGCACCCATCCCCACGCCCTGCAGCCCATGGAAATGCTGACGTCGAAGGACGGGCATCAGATGCTGGTCTACTATTCTCTGGGTAATTTCATCAGCGCCCAGTCCGAACCTGTCAGCATAAAGGGCGGCATGGCAAGCTTCACCGTGTCGCCCGCTGCTGACGGATATAAAATTACGGAATATACGTTGGAGCCCCTTGCCATCACCTGGCACAAGGGCGGCAAATATACCACGGATCACGCCTTTACGCCAAATCCTCCCCCCGACAGCCTTTCCGCAAATTCCGCTTCGGGAATGGGTTTGGAATAATAGTAGCCCTGGGCTACATTCGCCCCGATCTCCTGCATCAGACGGATATCCGCCTCCGTCTCCACGCCCTCGCAGACTATCTGGGCCTCCAGATTCTGCGCCATATTTACAATGCCTCGCATGATCGCCACCTGTCTGTTGTGATCCTGCTGATTCAACAGGAAGGACCTGTCCAGCTTGATCACGGCAGCGGGAATCTGTTCAAAGATCCCCAAAGAGGAATGACCCGCGCCAAAGTCGTCGATGGACAGATGGATCCCCTTCTGATGCAGACTATCCAGCGTCTCCTTTACCGTATTCTGCTGAAGCTTTTCAATAACAAGTGTTTCTGTAATCTCCACCTCGATCAGATTCCTGTCAATTCGGTATTTATTGAGTATCCCTTCAAACTTTTCTGCAAACCCCGGCTTGATAAAGTGCATTCTGGAGAAATTACAGGAGATGGTAACCACCTTTTCCCCTGCGTCCAGACGCTGCCGCAGCAGTCTGCAGACAGATTCGTACACGAAAAAGTCGATCTCCGTGATTTTTCCCGTCTGCTCATAGTAGGGAACGAAAAATCCCGGCGCTTTTACCGCTCCGCCCTCCGCAGGATTCAGGAACCGCACCAGCGCTTCCGCGCCCACGATCTCCCCGTTCCGAATGTCAACCTTTGGCTGGTAATACACCGCAAAATCCTTCCACACATCCACGGACTGCAGCAGCTTTTCCCGCTCATGCCGCTCTTTGATCATCTGCTCCAGCTTATCGTCATAGACCTTGATAGCGTTCTCTTCCCTGTCTCCCGTGAAATCCAACGCCTGGCTGGCATAGTTTAAGGCAACCTGCAGTTCCTTTGTCTGCTGCCCCAGAAAGTAAAGACCCATCTGCACCGGCATATGATTTTCCGTATTTGCAAATATGTATTCTTCCACTGTGTTTCTCAGGGCATTCAGCCGCTCCAGCAGCGCCTCCCGCTGCCCGCAGGTCAGCAGCAGCGCAAAGCGGTCTCCCTGATTCCTGGCGCATATCTCCTGCTTCCGGTCCACACTGTTGGTGAGCAGGTCCGCTATGCCCTCCAGCAGCTTTTCCCCGGCGTCCCAACCGTAAATAATGTTATAATGGCGGAACTGTGACACATTCAGATATACCACCGCATAGCTCCCCTTATGCTCCGGCAGCAGCTTACGCTCTCCCCAGTATATCAGATAATTCAGATTCCAGATATCCATAAAGGTATCCTTGTACATCAGCTTCCGGATCCTCTTTTCGTCATGGACGATATGCGCCGCCACCAGGATCACCAAAAGCAGGACCCCCATCAGAAACAGGATGATCACCGAGCTGTGGTTCCGTATAAAGGTGCGCAGATTTGCCAGGGGATAGGTATTCTCCTTCAACATATATTCGCTGACCGCCCGATAATCAATGGGCGTGATCGTCTTTGCCAGGATCCCGGAGAGCAGCCTGTTCTCCTCCAGCACAACCACGGAAATGGGGTACTCGCTCTTGAATACATTTTTTATCTGCAAATTCTCATACTGAAAGTCCGTCCGGAACAAGTGCTCCGCCATATACCCGTCGCACAGGACGGCGTCCACTTCCCCGTCTTTGACCGCAGTCATGCCCTCCTGCTGGGATCCATAGACCTTTATCTCCGCATTTTGCAGCAGAACGGAGGATTCTGCCTCCTCCTTAAGATAGGAGACCGTACCCAGAGTCCTGATATCTCCTATATTGCTGTTCCTGTCCATCACCAGCACCAGGGGAATCTCCGCATACTCTCTGGCCGCTGTGAGATAATGATTGTCCAGGACCTCCTTTTTGTCGGCACTGTATACCAGAATATCAATGTCTCCGTCCAGCAGAGCTTTTCTGGCGCTGCCCTCATCTTCCAGAAGCACATACTCCAGACGCTGCCCCGTCAGGGCAATACTGCCCTCCAGCATTTCTCTGGAAAGCCCCTTAAACTCGCCGTCTTCCTCATAGGAAAAGGGATAATGCCCGTCCAGATAGCCTACCGTAAGCAGCTCCGTATCTGCAAGGTACTTTTTCTCCTCCGTAGTGAGCAGGGCAGCCTTGTCAAATCTGCTGTAATAAAAGGTATTCATCAGCTCTGTCTCCAGCTCAGGCTGATTGATCTTCAGATCCGCAATGGCCTGATTCAACTCCCGCATCAAATCGTCATTGCCCTGATAACTGATATAGTAAAAGGGTCGGGGCGCAAAGCGTCCGATCAGACGCTGTCCTTCCCTGATCTCAGTAAAGGTATGTACCAGCGCGTCAACCTCCCCCGCGCTCAGCGCCTGCTGAAGCTTTTCCGTGGACTCGTACTCCCGAATCACCGGAAAATCTATATCATGATCCGAAAGATACTGCAGGAATTCCGTTTTCCGGACATAATTTTCCACCATGCCGAAGGTCACGCGCCGCATGGCCATAAAATCCTCATAAGCGATGCCTGCGTCCGCATTGGTGGCAATGACCCCGAAGGTATACCCGCTGGCAAGATCCGCATACTGGTATATTTCCGCCCGTTCTGCGGAATACTGGGCGGAACCCACCAGATCCACCTCTTTGTCCGCCAGCATCTGCAGCGCCTGCTCCCAGCTGGCACATTCCACATACTCTATCTCCCAGTCCGTATAATCACGCAACGCTTTCAGGTACGACACATCCATACCGTCCAGACTTCCGTCCTGATTGGTGATATGGTATCCGTCCATGGGGAAAAAGGCTACCTTCACCTGGCGTCTCTCCGCCGCATGAACAGCCCCTTTGCCAAATGTCAAAAGAAGGCTTAACATTCCCAGTCCCAGCATGGCAAAGACCGCCATGCCCCGCCTTCTCCGTGTACTTTTCCCTGCCTGTCCTAAATGCTTAATAAAATCACTTCCTTTGCGTTTTCCCCAAACCCGCCCTCGTCCGCAGTTGATGCAATGGTAGTAATGAAAAAATGTTACAGTACGTATGTTATTTTGCAGGACATACGTTGTTACATGGGGATTCGAACCCCGGAGACTGTCCGGGTCTCCTACCAGGCTCGGCACATTCTCTGCCGAAGAGGATACATCCACCCTGCCGGATTACCGTCTATAAAATTAAATCATGATTAAATAAGTTCCGTTGTCCAGTTCAACTCCTGTATCAGTTCGTCACATTCCCGCAGCTCCTTTGACAGCGCATCCACCTTCTTCTGCATTTCAGATACCGACACGGTACTCAGTATCTTGATCTCAGTGTGGGTCAACCGATTTACCCTGCTGCTCGCGTTGTCCAGAAAATTCCGCAGGATCTGTATCTTACTTTTGAGACAGTCCCTGCGGGCCAGAAACTCCGTGATAGTCCTGCCCTCATGAATGGTGCTGCTGTTGGTCAAATTGATCCTTGCAATCAGCTCTTCCAGCCTGCTCAGTATCCTCTCAAGCTCCTGCATAAGCTCTTTCGGATCCTCCGAAGGCTTCTCTCCCTGCTGTACCCTGGCGTTCTGATTTAAGCGGGTCCCAAGCTCGGACAGTTTTTTCTGTAGATCTGCTCTTTCTGATAATGCTGTTGCAAGCTTCATTTTTTCTCCTCCGTTTCACTGGGTATATACCTCATGACACAGATATTATAACACTTTCGGTCACTATCAGCCACTGTTTTTCAAAAAAAGATGGATTTCAAGCCATATCTGTGCTATAGTCGTTTATGTATCCGGCAATCAAATAAAGGAGATATTGTAATGAAGAGAAAATCTTTTTTCCCTTTTTTTATTTTATTATTGGGCGCTCTGTCACGGCTGATCGCACTTGGCAGCGTACCGGGCGGAATGCATCAGGACGAAGCCCTTACAGCCTGGAATGCCTTTGCACTATTCCACGAGGGCATGGACTCTGCGGGTAATCATTTTCCCATATATGTAGCAGGCTGGGGAGACGGACAAAGCGCAATGGCGACGTGGATCACGGCGCCTTTTTTGCTTTTTTCCGGCGGCCACATAACGCCGCTTTTAGCCAGAATTCCCCAAGCTGTTCTGTCTGTTTTTACACTTTGGGTCGTATACTGCCTGATGAAAAGACTGTTTGACGCAAAAGCAGGCCTATGGAGCCTCTTTCTCCTTGCGATCTGCCCCTGGCATATCATGATGTCACGCTGGGGGCTGGATGCTAATTTTGCACCCGGATTTCTGATGTTCGGACTTTATTTTTTTATTCGCGGCCTGGAGCAGGAAAAATTCCTGCCTATTTCCGCGCTGTTCTATGGTCTGAGCCTGTACTGCTACGCGGTTATCTGGCCCATCGTGCCCCTCATGCTTGCACTGCAGATCATATATGGCCTATACCACAAAAAGCTTCGGATCAACAGATGGAGTCTGCTTTCCTGCTTACTTCTTTTTGTGTTGGCATTACCGTTGATTCTGTTTGTAGTGATCAACTCCTTTGACCTTCCCCCAATCTCTCTTTTATTTATCACTATCCCAAGGATGAGTGGCTTCAGAGGTTCGGAAATTGCATGGAGCCTGTCCGGAATGCTGAGTAACCTGCGCAATTCCCTTTCTCTGCTCTGGCGTCAAAATACAGGGAACCCCTATGATTTTCTTCTTCCCTGGGGCCTATTTTACGATATCGGCCGTATTTTTATCGTAATCGGCATTTTTGCTCTATTAAAAAATATGTTTATGAAATTCCGCAGTAAAACCTTTGCACCGGAGTTCTTCCTGTTTGCGCAGCTTGTGGGCGGCGGCCTGGTCTGCCTTCTGGTCACCGCAAAGCAGCACCAGATAAACGCACTCTACATACCGCTGGTACTCAGTGAGGCATATGGTGTGTGGGTCGTGACGGAATTCGTCCTCCGGAAAAAGGAGCTTATGGGAAACATTTTGATATACGGTCTTTCGGCAATTTACCTGGTGTGCCTGCTGCTGTTTCAGATAGATTATTACACAGATTACCGCCAGCTTACCGATGCCTACTTTGCAAAGGGCCTGGAGGACTGTGTAGATTTCGCCTGGGAGCAGTGCCAGGAAAAGGGCATTGCCACAATAACCGTGGAAAAGGGGGCGCAATGGCCCCGGCTGCTCCTTTATACCGAAACGCTGCCCTCAGAATACCTTGCTTCCGTTGTCTATGACGTTGCCCCCGCGCCTGCAAGCTTTGATACCAAAGGAATCCATATCAATACCAGGATCCATTATGACAGCATTACCCAGGAGAGCGTCTATATTATCTATTTTACGGATGTTCCTGTTTTTGAAAAGGATTTTACTCTGACCCGGTTCCATGACTGGTACGTGGCGGTCCCAGTTGACTCGCCTTAAAGTCATAAATTTCCTATTTCGCTTTGCTTACTATAGCAAAAAGGACATCTCTCTAAAATTTCTCTTAGAAAAATGTCCTTATGGCACAAGATTGGCACAAATGATTTGTGAAAATCATAATGCCACGCGCCTGTTCACAGCTTCGTCAAGCATCTGGCTTAGTATTGAGACATAATCATCACCGAAAGTTCTTGCTTTATCTACGGTTTCATGGGACAGGAAAAGTGTCAGCGGCTCAACGTTCAACGGAATCTTTCTGCCCGGTCGATAGGATTCTTTTCCCATTTCTTCCGTGAACTCCGGACAGTCCTCGTCAAATATAACCGGCATCCGTTCGGCTCGTTCCAACTGTTCCATTTGCTCTTCTGTTAATTCCGGCTTTATTTCATCAATGCTGCGTCTTACGATCATAATATCTTCTCCTTTCCGAGCCAGTGGCCAGCCGCGCCGAAATAAGGCGTACAGTTTCTTTTCTCTCCGTATATACAACAAAAAGAATTTTCCCGGCAAATCCTATTGTTATAAATCTATCCTCATCTGCACTATGAGATTTATCATAATACTCTATACGATTCGGGTCAAAGAACACCTTTATTGCCGTATCAAAATCAACACCGTGCTTTTCCACGTTGCTCTGTTCTTTCTCGTCATCCCATTCAAACTGTAATGCCACTGAATTTACCTCTGATCTGCATCTTTTGAGTCGTATCTGTTACACACGCGGCTTCTTCTCAAATTATCGCTTTTGCCTCTTAAGTATAGTATATCATATTTCAAATAAATTGTACCATAAAAATAAGAGGTTGTCTGTAATAGATTTACCATCAAAATATTCCAAGTCATCAAATTCACGCCGAGCCAGTTCTTCAGTAACATCCGTGCAAATGTCCAGTGTGGCAGCAACATCCTTATGACCAAACACCTCCTGTGACAGGCTCTATTTCTGCAGCAGTTCGCCCTTAAATTCAGGCAAACAAAAAGCACCAACCATTTCTGATTGATGCCTTCGTGCATAGCATATTAAATTGCTAATCGAACTCATACATACCCTTGCTGTAGCACATCCAGTCCAAATCAGCAACATAATCAAAATTTTTTTGATTCTTCTTTTTGCTCATCTGTTTTTGATTTGCTACATTGGCTTTGTATGCTTTGTTGTTTGGGTTATGCTGGTTTGCATAATCGTTCAACTGCTGTGCGGTATGTGTCTTGCCTGACACGCCTTTTTTCCGAGCCATGACAATCTCCTTTCTCCGCAGTTCATCATTTAATGCTTGCATACGAAATGATCGGCTACCGAGAACCCTTTTTAAATCCAACTACCTGACGGCGGGCAACTTAATGTCAGTAGAATTTCTTGCAATACATTCCATCCTGCGGCAGGAGTGATTTACTTTCGATATATGCCCGCTTAACCTCAGCAAATCAAACAAATTTATTTTAACACACAATGCCCGAAAAATCAATTACAGTCCCATCAACATCCGGGTCCCTCGGTCAAAAAAATCTGGAGAGCCGCTTGACAAGTGCAGGCTCTCCAGATTCAAGATTATTTCCTAATGCCAAATACTTACTGATATTGATTGCAAAAATTATCCGTTATTGGCATTTTACTTGTCCAACGACTTCATCGTCGGGAACAGCAGCACGTCCCGTATGGCGGGGCTATTCGTCAGCAGCATCACAAGCCTGTCGATGCCGTAACCGATGCCGCCGGTGGGGGGCATACCGATCTCCAGAGCGTTCATAAAATCCTCGTCCGTGGTGTTGGCCTCCTCGTCGCCTGCTGCCAGCGCCGCCTCCTGGGCCTTAAAGCGTTCCCGCTGGTCAATGGGATCGTTCAATTCGGAGTAGGCGTTACACATCTCCCGGCCATAGATGAACAACTCAAACCGCTCCACATAGTCCGGCCTGTCAGGCTTCCTCTTGGTCAGGGGCGAGATCTCCACCGGATGATCCATGATAAAGACAGGCTGAATCAAATGCTCCTCCACATACGCATCAAAGAACAGGTTCAGAATATCGCCCTTTCCGTGGCGCGCCTCGTAATGCACTCCCTTTTCGTCCGCGATCCTCTTAGCGGCTTCCGTGTCAGGGATCTCGTCAAAATCCACTCCCGCATACTTCTTCACCGCCTCGACCATGGTGAGCCGTTCAAAGGGCTTACCCAGATCTATCATTTCCTCCGCGTAAGGGATCAAAGTAGTGCCGCAGACCTCCTGCGCCACATAGCGGAACATATTCTCGGTCAGATCCATCATGCCGTAATA
Source organism: Bacillota bacterium (assembly GCA_023663285.1). Lineage (GTDB taxonomy): Bacteria > Bacillota > Clostridia > Lachnospirales > Lachnospiraceae > Acetatifactor. The sequence goes on along the minus strand of JAMPHT010000012.1, from coordinate 28,107 downwards.
ATCGGTGTACGCCTGATACAGCTCCATCAGGGTAAACTCAGGATTATGTCTGGTGTCCAGTCCCTCGTTGCGGAACACACGCCCGATCTCATATACGCGCTCCATTCCGCCCACGATCAGCCGCTTCAGGTACAGCTCCAGGGAGATCCGCAGCTTCACATCCTCGTCCAGCGCGTTATAATGGGTCTCAAAGGGTCTTGCCGCCGCGCCTCCGGCATTCCCCACCAGCATGGGGGTCTCCACCTCCAGAAAGCCTTCTCCCTCCAGATAGCGGCGGATGGCGCTGATGATCCTGGAACGCTTTACAAAGGTATCCTTCACCTCTGCATTCATGATCAGATCCGTGTATCTCTGACGGTAGCGTATATCCGTGTTGGTCAGTCCGTGAAACTTCTCCGGCAGTATCTGCAGGCTCTTTGAAAGCAGCACCACAGCGGAAGCATGAACGGAGATCTCCCCGGTCTTGGTGGTAAACACATGACCCTCCACGCCCACGATGTCACCCACATCATATTTTTTAAAATCCGCGTAGGCTTCCTCGCCGATACTGTCCCTCGCCACATAGCACTGGATATTGCCCGGCAGATCCTGTACGTTGCAGAAGGACGCCTTACCCATGACGCGCTTGGACATGATACGCCCCGCAATACGGACAGTATTCCCTTCCAGCTCTGCGTAATTATCTTTTATCTCCGTGCTGTGATGGGTCACGTCATATTTTGTTATCTGAAACGGGTCCTTTCCCGCCTGCTGCAGGTTAGCCAGCTTATCCCGTCTCACCTGCAGCAGCTGATTCAGATCCTGTTCCTGTCCGTTTGTATTCTGCGCTTCTGCCATTTCTTACCTCCTGCACGTTGCCTTGCCTGGCTTGCCTTATCCGTTGGAGTGCTGGATCTCCAGCACCTTGTATGCAAAATTGCCCGCGGCGGTCTCAACCTCCACGGTATCGCCGATCTTACAGCCGATCAGCGCCTTCCCCACGGGACTTTCATTTGAGATCTTTCCCTTAAGGCTGTTGGCCTCTGTGGAACCTACCACCTTATATTCCAGTTCTTCGCTGTACTCGATATCCAGCAGTCTCACCCGGCAGCCGATATTGATTTTGTCCAGGTCCACCTCGTCCTCTACGACCACCTCGGCATTTTTCAGGATCTTCTCCAGTTCCTCGATCCTCGCCTCAATATCCCTCTGCTCGTCCTTTGCCGCATCATACTCGGCGTTCTCGGACAGATCCCCCTGTTCTCTTGCTTCCTTGATCTTTTGAGCTACCTCCTGGCGCTTTACCACCTTCAGCTCGTGCAGCTCGCTCTCATACTGTCTGAGCCCCTCATAAGTTAAGATATTTTTCTTCTCCTGCATCTTGCGCGTCCTTCCTGTCCATTCCAGCTTCTGTTAAAAGCCTTATTTCCAACGTATTATAACCACTTTTCCCCACACTGTCAAGAAAATCTGAATCTGCTTGCGGCCTGGGCTTTCGGAATGATCGGTTTTATTTTTGTTTTCGCTCCCCAATACTTTTTCAGGGACATATAGCTGACCTCAGGAGCCTGTCGCTCCATACGTCCGGATTTCCCGTCCACCGACGAAAAATCAAGCCATATGCTTCCTCCTGCCAGTTTTCCCGCATAAAACTTTTCCTCCTCGGTAAAATCCATTACGCAGACCGGCTCCCCCGACTCCAGCTTAAGCTGCCGAAAAGCGTTTACTCCCGTCAGCTGCTGTAAAGTAATGGCCAGGCCGTATTCCTCATAAAAGTCCTCCACCCAGCCCTGCACCTTTTCATCCAGTTCTTCCTGCAGAAGATACCACCGCAGGCTTTTCATCCGCCGTGCAAGTCTTTGCAGTATGACGGGAACACAATCCGCCGTGCCCAGCAGAATAAAGTCAGAATACCGGACGTACTCCAGCAGGGGCTGAAGCCAGCGTATACTTTTGTAATCCCGGAATTCCGGAATATTCCATACCGGGCTCCAGCAGCGGGCCGCCTCCCCCTGTCCCTCCGCCAGGAACCGCAGGCTGTCCTCGTATACGCAGCTGACCTCACCCGAACCTCCGGCACGCTCCACCTCCGAGAATACCTCCTCCCACAGCTGCCGTATACTGGCTGTCAGTTCTTCCCGCTGTTCCTCATATTCCTGCAGCCTCTGCATATATTCCTGCTGCTGCCGTCTCTGCTCACGCCGCATTTCCCGCGCTTTTCTGCGCCGTCCCAGCCAGTGGCTGCGGCATTTTCTCCCGCGCTCTGCCTCCCCCGGACAGGTCTCCCTTTGGGAAATTCCGCTTTGTACCTGCACTGACTCAGCAGGCAGCGGCGCATGGGGCAGCGGACATCCGAACCAGCTGTGCCTGTCCGCGCAGATCCCCACCTTCGCAAACAAATAATCCTCCTGGTACATCAGGGTGATCTCCCTCTGTACCGGATTCCTTTTCTGATAAAAATATATAATAGTGTCCATGCCTAAAATATATGACACAGCTTTGCATACTATGCAGAAAACTACGAGCCGAAGATCTCTTCCACCCCCGCCTGCAGCTCCCCAAAGGTCTCTATGGAATTGATCATGCCCCGGAATCTGGCGGAATGGGGCATCCCCGACGTATACCAGGCCAGGTGCTTCCGCATCTGGCGCACGGCAGTATACTCTCCTTTGATCTGCCTTTGCAGCTCTGCATGACGCAGGATCAGCTCTTTTTTCTCTTCCCTGTCCGGCTTAAGGGTAAGGCTTCCGTCCTCCAGGAAGCGCACCGTCTCCCGGAAGATCCATGGATTTCCCTGGGCTGCCCGTCCGATCATGACGCCGTCGCAGCCGGTTGCTTCCAGCATTGCCTTTGCCGCCTGGGGGCTGTCAACGTCGCCGTTTCCGATGACCGGTATCTTTACCGCCTCTTTCACCTGTCTGATGATATCCCAGTCCGCCCTGCCGCTGTAATACTGGGCTCTGGTCCGCCCATGCACCGCTACCGCAGCCACGCCGCAGCTCTCCGCAATTCTGGCTATCTCCACCGCGTTTATGCAGCTGTCGTCAAAGCCTTTACGGATCTTCACAGTGACCGGCTTTTTCACCGCCTTGACCAGCGCCGCCAGCAGCTTTTCCGCCAGTCCGGGATCTTTCATCAGGGCGGAGCCCTCCCCGTTATTTACCACCTTGGGAACGGGACAGCCCATATTAAAGTCCAGGACAGAAAAAGGGCGCTCCTCGATCCGCGCCGCCATCTGTGCCACAATTTCCGGATCCGAGCCGAAAAGCTGCAGAGAGACGGGACACTCTTTCGGATGCACCTCCAGAAGCTCCTCTGTATTCTTATTATTATAATAGATAGCCTTGGCGCTGACCATCTCCATACACACCATCCCGGCCCCCAACTCCCTGCACAGAAGCCGGAAGGGCAGGTCTGTCACCCCCGCCATAGGCGCCAGGATCACATTATTGTCCAGGGTCACGCCGCCGATGGTCAGTCTGCTCATTGTCCCTGCCCCCTGCGGTTCTTTTCATAGATGATCCGCAGTCCGTCCAAAGTCAGGGAACTGTCGTAGATGTCAATGGCTTTCGTCTCGTCGGCAATGAGCCTGCCCAGACCTCCGGTGGCAACCACCTTCAAATCATGAAGCCCGCTCTCTTCCTTCACCTTTTTGATAATGTACTCCGTCTGCCCGATCTGCCCGTAAACCAGCCCTGCCTGCATACTGGTAATGGTCTCCTGGGCAAGGATAGACTTCGGTTTCCGGATCTCAATATTGGGCAGCTTGGCAGCCTGGGTCCACAGCGCCTCGGAGCTGATACGGATGCCGGGCGCAGTGATGCCTGCAGTAAACTCTCCCTTCTCCGTGATCAGGTCATAGGTAGTGGCTGTGCCGAAGTCCAGCACCAGCACCGGACCTCCGTATTTCTCATACGCTGCTACCGCGTCCACGATCCTGTCCGCGCCGATGGCTCTGGGCTCCTCCGTGACGATTCGTATGCCTGTCCTGATTCCGGGACCCACATTCACCGGCTTTGTACCCGTATAACGAACCAGCGCTCCCATCAGGGAATGCATCACATCCGGCACCACGCTTGCCACAATGGAGCCTTCCAGCTCCGTCGCCTCGATTCCCTTATTCCGCAAAAGCTGGGTGATAAACACCCCGTACTCGTCCGACGTCCTGGGGGTCTTTGTCATCATACGGAAAGTAGCCTTCAGCGCCTCCCCCTGATAGACCCCCAGCGTCATATTTGTATTTCCCACATCAATCACTAGAATCATTTGTTGAATCCTCATTTAATAATTCCTCTACCGGCTCTTTCAAAACAAATACCTTATAGTAAAGGCGCAGGGATTCAAAAAGCTCCTGCCTGTTCCTGCGCACCTCTCCCACCAACAGGCCGCTGCCCACCTCGTCGTAATAGATATCGCTTTCCTCCGCCTCCGTCTCCAGAATCACATTTCCGTCCTTTTCAAAGGCAATGGTGAACACACCTCCCACCTCCTCCGTAAACAGGACGCAGATAATGTGCAGTTCTTCCTTAATGGACTCCGGTATCCCGTCGAACCGGCTGTTAAAATAGTACTTCTTCTCATATGCGTTGGCTCCGCAGAGCACTGTCCTATTCGTTTCTATTTCTATACCTCCTTACAGGGGGGGTTACATACTGATATGCCGCATATCACACTGCATACCCGTAAATGCCTCTCACTGACACCTCTCCGGCATATATCTCCTGCGTGCTGCCATCCTCACGCTCCACAAGAAGCTCTCCCCGCCGGTTGATTCCTCTGGCGATCCCCCGGAATTCCCCTTTCGGATCCAGGACCCTCACTTCTCTGTCCCTGTTCACCAGCAGGCTGTTATACCTGTCCAGTATACCGGAAAGGTCTCCTTTCCGCCGAAAGCTTTCATAGTATTTTTCAAATACCTTCATAATATTCGCTATCAGGGTGCTTCGCGACACCTCTCTGCCGCATTCCGCCTGAAGATCGGTGGCAACAGCCGCTATCTTAGGCGGAAATTTCTGCAGACCCACGTTGACTCCCACGCCGATCACCACATACCGGATAGCGCCCTGCTCCGCGCTCATTTCTGTCAATATGCCGCAGACCTTTCTCCCGTTCACTATCACGTCATTGGGCCATTTGATCTCCGTCGCCAGGCCACAGGTATTACAGATCCCTTCAGCTACGGCAAGAGCCATCACCAACGTCACCATGGACGCCCGGTCCGGCTCATAGGCGGGCTTTAAGATCAGTGTAAAATAAACATTGGTCCCGCCGGGGCTGTTCCAGCTTCTGCCCTGCCGCCCGCGGCCGGCGGTCTGCATATCCGCTACCACCAGAGTCCCCTCCGGCGCTCCGTCCTCCGCCTCCAGCTTTGCCCTGAGATTGGTGGAATCCAGCTCATTAAAATAACATACGTTTTTTCCTGCCCATTCCGTATCTATCGCGGCCTCCAGCTTTGGCTTGTCCAGGGCTTCAACCGCCGTCAGCATAGCGTTGCATACATAACTGCCTTTATGGTATGCATACGGTTCTCCGCCTCCTCAAACACCAGCGACTGGTCCGATTCAAATACCTCATCGGTCACTTCCATCTCCGTGATACCGAAACGCTCTCCCATCCGGGCCCCAACCGTGGTCTTAAGATCGTGAAATGCAGGCAGACAGTGCATAAAGACGGCATTTTCCCCCGCATATTCCATCACTGTCTTATTCACCTGATAGGGAGACAGATCCCTGATCCTCTCTTCCCATATTTCTTCAGGTTCTCCCATGGAAACCCATACATCCGTATAAATAACATCTGTATTTTTTGTTCCTGCCTCTACGTCCTCGGTCAGCGTGATACTTCCGCCGCTCTGGGCTGCAAGCTCCCGACATTTTTCCACCAGCCCGCTGTCGGGGAAGTACTTCGCCGTAGTACAGGCAGTAAAGTGCATTCCCATTTTAGCGCAGGCCACCATCAGGGAATTCCCCATATTATAGCGGGCGTCTCCCATATAAGTGAGTCTGATTCCCTGAAGGCGTCCAAAGTGTTCCCGGATGGTCAAAAGGTCAGCCAGCATCTGGGTTGGATGAAACTCATTTGTCAGCCCGTTCCATACCGGCACCTTTGAATGTGCTGCCAGCTCTTCCACAATATCCTGTCCGAAGCCCCGGTATTCGATTCCTTCAAACATTCCCGCCAGGACCCTTGCCGTATCCGCAATACTTTCCTTTTTGCCGATCTGAGAGCCCGCAGGGTCCAGATAGGTGGTCCCCATCCCCAGATCATGGGCCGCCACCTCAAAGGCACACCTGGTCCGCGTACTGGTCTTTTCAAATATCAGCGCAACGTTCTTTCCCCTGAGAGTGTCCACAGGAATCCCTTTTTTCTTTTTATCCTTTAATTCAGCCGCCAAATCTATCAGGTAAACAATTTCCTCCTGCGTATGATCCAGCAGCTTCAAAAAATCCCGTCCTTTTAGATTCATACTTTCCTCCTGCCTTTCCTGCTTTGTCAGCATAATAACACAAAAAACCGATTCCCACAAGGGGAAGCGGTTTTCTGATTCAGCCATACTGTCAGCCTGGGCTTTAGTTCCTGCCTGCCTCTTTCCATGCCGTGGCAAGGCTTGCTATGCCCTGAAGCTCCGCGGGAAGGAGAATGGTATTTGCCTTACCGTCTGCAACCTTCTCAAATGCCTCCAGGCTCTTGATTTTCAGCACTGCATCGTCAGCGCCTGCCTCCTTCAGCATCTTGATACCGTCAGCGTTAGCCTGCTGCACCTTGAGAATCGCCTCTGCCTCACCTTCCGCCTCGCGGATCATCTTTTCCTTCTGTGCCTCTGCACGGAGAATCGCGGACTGCTTTTCAGCCTCTGCCCGCAGGATCGCAGATTCCTTTTCACCTTCCGCCACCAGTATGCTGGCTTTCTTCTCACCCTCTGCCCTGGTCACGGCTTCACGTCTCTCACGCTCTGCCTTCATCTGCTTCTCCATGGCATTCTGGATCTCCGCAGGAGGGATAATGTTCTTCAGCTCTACACGGTTCACCTTGATGCCCCAGGGGTCGGTAGCCATATCCAGAGCCGCCCGCATCTTCGTATTGATGGTCTCGCGGCTGGTCAGCGTCTGATCCAGTTCCAGATCACCGATGATGTTACGCAGCGTGGTGGCCGTCAGGTTCTCAATAGCCATCATAGGATTCTCAACGCCATAGGTAAACAGCTTGGGATCGGTGATCTGATAAAATACCACCGTGTCGATCCTCATGGTAACGTTATCCTTGGTGATAACCGGCTGGGGCGGGAAATCAGCTACCTGCTCCTTCAGGTTGACCTTCCTCGCGATCTTATCCAAAAAGGGCATCCTTACATGGAAACCAACAGACCAAGTTCCCTGATAAGCGCCCAGACGCTCGATAATGTATGCCTGCGCCTGAGGCACTACCTTCAGACAGGACACCAGGATCGCCAGTATTATGACGATCAATGCGACAATTACCCCTATTAACATATTGACCTCTTTCTGTACTGTATGTGACAGTACCCACATTGATTTATGTCATCCCAGCTTCCGGACAGTCACTGCTCCGGCTTTGGGGACTCCATCTCTCTTGCTTCCAGCTCTTCCATCTGTGAAACGCTCATAGGCTCCGGAACAGGCGACGGCGCAGGGCCTTTGTCCTTCATCTGCTCATCCTGCCGTACGATCAGCTTCACACCGCTGATGGAGACCACGTTCACTACACTTCCCACCGGGATCCTCTGCCTATCGTCAAGACTCCTGGCACTCCACTCCTGACCGCCTACAGCAATCTGGCCGATACCCTGCAGATTGTCTATCTCTCCGGTAACAATAGCCTGCCGTCCCACCAGACTCTCTACATTGGTCCTCACACGGTCCTTATTGAAGTATTTCACTGCAATGGGCCTTGTAAAGAACAGCAGGAACAGGGAAACCACAAGAAACAGGATCACCTGGAGCCAGATCGGCGCATTCAACAGCGCCGCCAGAATCGCCACCAGCGCTCCGCCTGCAAACCAGATCGACGTCAATCCCATGGTCGGCACTTCGATAACAATCGCAACGATCAATACCACAAGCCAAATAATTATCATCTTGTCCATTTCGTCACTCCCTTCATTTGATATAGCCATCATATCACAAATTTACTTCGGGAGCAATCTCTTTTCCATCCACGATATTTAAAATCGAAGTGCAAAAACCGTTGCTAACGGCAGGGATATGAACTGTGTAAGTGCGGATCGCAGTTCAAAATGAGCGGCGCCGTTGTGGTTCACGGCGCCGCCCTTCAAAAAAGTCACCTTAAATTTCCAATCCGCTCAATAGAATACATGATGGCCGATCACCAGTCCCTCACGTCCGTTGACACGGCGGAAGTGGGTCAGATCCCCCACATTGGACACACCGGACAGGGCCTCCTCCGCAGCCCGGATGCAGCTTTCATAGATACGGCCGGACTCATACACCCTGTTCACCTTGCCGCTCATGGCAGGCGTAAACTGGCCGGAAGCATAGATCACGCCGTGGATACTGTCAGGATATGCCGGGCTCCTCACTCGGTTCATGACCACTGCGCCCACCGCAACCTGGCCTTCATAGGGCTCGCCGCCCGCCTCACACTGGATCAGAGCTGCCAGCAGCAGCAGCGTATCCGCATCCGTCGTATATTCCCCGTAATTGACATGACGCTTTGCTTCCCGCTCCGCCTCTTCCCTGGCCTTGATCTCCGCAACGGTCTCTCCAGCGTCGATCAGGAAATCCAGTTCCACGTACTCCGAGGAAACATAGCCGTCCTCTCCGTTATAATCGATACATATCCAGCCGGTCTCCTCATCGTTTCCCAGCACTTCCACGATTTCGCCCTTGGGAAGCAGTCCGTATATTTCTGCTTCGGTGCTGGGTTCCTTTCTCACACGGAGCGTCTCCGTGTTGATGGTTGCGATCATCTTCCCCACATCATTGGCGAGAGATCTTGCTTCATCTCCGAACAGGAGATATTCGTCGGACGCCCATCCGATGATGTTTCCCGACTGCAGCTTCGTCCATCCGTCCTTTCGCTCCAGAATCACTCCCCCGCAGTCTTTATATAGCTTTCCGACCTTTTTCGCTTCTTCATTGGCATCGCTTCGTACATTCAGCGCGCTTTTCACATTCGCCATGACCAGCTTGCTCTCAACCTCTTCCTCCTGCCAGAACTCAAGATTCAGCTCCTTTGCCATGGCATCCGCTACTGCAGCAGAATCCGTAACACTGGGATTCAAAAGAGCTGCCACGCCTCCCCGCATATCGCCCAATTCCTTATCCTCGCCGGCGAAAACAGCCATATCCGCCTGCAGTGCAAGAGACAGGGACAAAACGACTCCCAATACCGCCGTAAGCAGTTTTCTGCTCTTTGCCATCTTCTTCACCTCCGAAACAAATCTTTTAAGAAGTATTCCATTTTCTTAATAAATTTATTACAAAGTTGTTAAATTTGTTACAGAGGAATCATAGCAGACATTTAAAAATTTGTCAAGTTTTTGAAATCACATATTGACTATCCCTGCCGAAACGCTGATCTATAAGCTCCTGGACCTGGCGACGCAGGCTTCCACCGCGTCCATGACAGTCCCGCGAAATCCCCTTTCTTCCAATACTTTTACCGCCTCAATGGTAGTTCCTCCCGGCGAACATACCATATCCTTCAATTCTCCGGGGTGCATTCCCGTCTCCAGTACCATTTTTGCGCTGCCCAGCACAGACTGCGCCGCAAATTCATATGCCTGTTTCCTCGGCATCCCGGCTGCCACTGCCGCATCCCCCATAGCTTCAATAAAAAGAAATACGTAAGCAGGCGAACTGCCGCTGACTCCCACCACTGCATCCATCAGCCTTTCGGGAACCACATATGCCTTTCCGAATGCCTCCATCAGACGGACCACCTTTTCCACATCCTCTTCGGACACTTCATCCCCGGCGCATACCCCGGTACAGCCCTCCAGCACAAGCGCAGGCGTGTTAGGCATACAACGCACGATTTTCAGCTCCGGCCTTCCGAAAGCTTCTTTTATATAAGAAAGGGACCTGCCCGCCGCAATGCTGACTATCAAGGTCTCCGCCCTTACGTGATCCCTGATCTCAGCAATGATTTCCGGGAAAAACAAAGGCTTCACAGCAAGAAAAAGCACATCTGCCTCTTCAGCAACTTTTCGATTATCAAGAACCGTTGTTATGTTAAATCTTTCTTTAATCTTCTCCGCTGTTGCACTTGTTTTTGAGGATCCTATAACTTTTTGAGGTTCTGTCAAGCCCTTCTCCAACATTCCTCCTATCATGGCTGTCGCCATATTTCCCAAACCAATAAACCCTATCTTCATTCTTTATTCCCTTTCTATTCTATGTCTCACCTATGTCCAGACGGGACTTAGAATTTCTAAGGCAGAAGTACTATCTGCCTTAGAAATTCTTCCGGGCGGAACTTAGGAAATCTTTGCCTGTGTATTTTACAGGCTTAGATTTCCTTTCCGCCCTGTCTTGCGTTGCCTATGCGCCTCATACATCAGCAGGGACGCCGCCACCGCCGCATTCAGCGACTCCACCCGGCCCTCCATGGGAATCTTTACGGCTGCTTCCGCCTGCTCCGTCAGCTCTCTGCTGAGACCGTTTCCCTCGTTGCCGATCAGGAATGCCGTTCCGCCGCAGAAGGAAAAGCTTTCATAATATCTCCTGCCGTCCAGATGGGCTGCATAGATGTGAATCCCTCTCTCCCGCAGCCTGACAAGCATTTCCTGCAGGCTGTCCGTATACAAAAAAGGAACTCGGAATACGGAACCCATGGTTGCCCGAATCGTCTTGGGATTAAACAGGTCAACCGTCTGTCTATCCATTATAACACCTGTTATTCCAGCACCCTCCCCGGTCCGTATGATAGTTCCCAGGTTGCCCGGATCCTGCAGCTTCTCCAGCACCACCAGAAGCGGCGCCGGCACATCCAGCAGCTGCTCCGGCTCATATCGGGGCTGGGCGGCTATAAACAGTATTCCCTGGGGCGTTCTGGTATCACACATCCTGGCAAGGACATCCTCCGATACCAGTTCATATCCGGTATCCTCCAGCTTTCTCTTCAAAGCAGGGAAGGAACACAGCCTTTCATATGCCCCCTGGGAGAGATAGACCTCCCGCAGTAATTCCTCCGGCGCCTCCTCAAACATTTTAAAGCCCTCTGCCGGAAATACTCCTGCCTGGTCTCTCTCCTTTGCAGACTTTTGCCACTGTACCACCTGCTTCACCCTGCTGTTGGAACTGCTGGTAATCATACTTTCCTCCCCCGATATAAGAACGGGCACACCCGCGCTTCCTATTCATAAACAACTTCTGTCCAAATACGGCCGTCCATGCAGGACAGCCGTTATTTTTATCGTGTAGGAAATAGCGGACTTGCCCGCTTTTATTTTATTAATTCATGAATTGATTTTTAAACCGTCAGGAGCTGCGCCACTTCATACTGATATTCGTCGATATGCTTCTCCATCTTCAACGCCTCTTCAATATCAAAGTCCACAAATTTGCCGCCTTTGTAGCCCACGACCCGGTTTGTCTTTCCCTGCAGCATCACATCTACCGCATAAGCGCCCATAATGGAAGCATAGTAGCGGTCCATTGCGGTGGGGTTGCCGCCGCGCTGCATATAGCCCAGGATGGTGGCCCTTGTCTCAATACCGGTGGCCGCCTCGATCCTTCTGGCCATGGAGGTGGAATGACCGATTCCCTCCGCATTGATGATAAGGTGATGGGTCTTGCCCTTCTTACGGCTCTCAATAATGTGGTTGATGATCTCCTGCTCGTTAAAATCATATTTTTCAGGAAGCAGCACATCCTCCGCGCCGTTTGCAATGCCGCACCAGAGAGCAATATATCCTGCGTCACGTCCCATGACCTCGATGATACTGCATCTCTCGTGGGATGAAGAGGTATCCTTGACCTTGTCAATGGCTTCCATGGCAGTGTTCACCGCCGTATCAAAGCCGATGGTATATTCTGTACACGCAATATCCAGGTCAATGGTCCCCGGAATCCCCACCGTGTTGATCCCCAGCCGGGAAAGGGCCTGAGCTCCGCGGTAGGAGCCGTCTCCGCCGATCACCACAATGCCGTCGATACCATGCTTCCTGCATATGTCCGCGCCCTTCTTCTGGTATTCCGCCTTTTTGAACTCAAGGCATCTTGCCGTTCCGAGAATGGTGCCGCCGCGCTGGATGATATCGGAAACATTACGGGGCTGCATATCAATGATATCCTCGTTTAGCAGACCGTTATAGCCTTTCTTGATACCCTTTACCTTCAGTCCCCTTGAAATTGCAGTACGCACCACCGCACGAATGGCTGCATTCATGCCCGGCGCGTCTCCGCCGCTTGTCAGTACCGCAACCGTCTTTATCTCATTTGCCATGACTTACCTCCCAATGTACTCACATACATATATATCCATTTTTACATTCCTATATTTTACTGCTTTTTCGTACACTTTTCAATAGGTTTTACTCATGAACTGTTACGAATCTTCACATTCTCCCCGCCGAACAGGGTTCCCAGCCGCTCCTGCAGCCCGCCGTCCGCCTTCACCCGGCGGTTCGGCGGCAGGACCTTGATCCCGCGGGTATTTTTCAGGAAGATCACCACGTCATCTTCCCCGTCAGATTCTGCGATAGCGCTCAAAAGCTCCTGCTCACGGGCGAAATAGCTTTCCGCATCCGGAAATTGGATCCAGATACCTTCCGGCATCTTCCCGGCGACCACGGCTCTCTGTGCCGGATTCCCCCGGCCGTATTCCGGCCGCTGCCCTCCGCCTGCGCCTTCCGACGATCCGAATCCCCCCGCCGTTCTGCCTCCTGCTTGTCCTGCGCTCTCTCCATAGCTCCTTCCGCTGCCGGAACCATATCCCCCCCGGCCGCCATAACGATTCTGAAAAACAGGGCCGCCCCCTGCCTGCTCCGCCTCCTCAAAGCTGACGATCTGTTCGCAGATGACCTTAGCGTCCTTGTCCTCCTCCACGGAGATGCGTCCTTTCACAAAAATCTTTGCGTCCTCGTTCAGCAGCCGGCCGTATTTTTCATAGTCTCTGGGAAATACCACGATCTCCACACTGCCCACCAGGTCCTCCAGGGTGAGGAATGCCATCACCTGGTTATTCTTTGTATATTTAATGGTCTTGTCCGCGATCATTCCTCCCACCACGGCCGTCCCCTGATCCGGGACGCGGACGCTTCCCGTCTCCTCGTCCAGGGCAAAGTCGTTGGTGTTGTTGGTAATATATTTCTGCCAGAGCTCCTGATATTCCTCCAGAGGATGCCCGCTCAGGTAAATGCCCAGCACCTCCTTCTCAAAGGCCAGCCGCATTTCCTTCGTGTATTCCCCCACATCCGGCATACGAATATCAAATTCCTCCTTCTGGGAATCGTCCGCAATGTCAAACAGCGACATCTGCCCTGCCAGATTGCTCTTTTTATCCTTAACGATGTGGTCCACGATCTGGACGTACACACTCATGAACTGTTTTCTGGTCCCGCCCAGGCTGTCCAGGGCTCCCGCCTTGATAAAACTTTCAATGGCGCGCCTGTTTATCTCCCTGTCACCCATGCGTGTGATAAAATCCTTCAGGTTAGTAAAGGCACCTCTGGCCTTCCGCTCCTCCACCATGGCATCGATAACGGGCCTTCCCACGCTTTTGATGGCAGTCAGCGCATAACGCACTTTCCCGTCCGTGACGGAAAAACCGCTCTGTCCCTGATTCACATCCGGCGGCAGAAGCTCGATCCCCATGCTGCGGCAGGTCATGATGTACTCGGACACCTTCTTGGGATTATCGATCACAGAGGTCATCAACGCCGCCATAAACTCCACAGGATAATAATATTTCAGCCATGCCGTCTGCAGGGCCACCACCGCATAACAGGCCGCATGAGATTTGTTGAAGGCATACTTGGCGAAATCCATCATATCGTCATAAATACCCCCCGCAACCTGCTCACTGATGCCCTTGGATACACAGCCCGGCACTCCCTCCGCCTCATTTCCGTAAATAAAGTTTGCCCGCTCCTTCTCCATGACGGACTGCTTCTTTTTGCTCATGGCTCGGCGCACCAGGTCGCTTCTGCCCATGGTATACCCGCCCAGCTCCCGGACGATCTGCATCACCTGCTCCTGATACACGATACAGCCGTAGGTGGGTTTCAATATGGGCTCCAGCTGAGGGCAGGCATAGACCACGTCCTGATGGCTGTTCTTGCCCTTGATATATCTGGGAATAAAATCCATGGGGCCGGGGCGGTACAGGGAAATTCCCGCGATCACATCCTCCAGGCTCTGGGGGCGCAGCTCCTTCATAAAGCTTTTCATACCACTGCTTTCCAGCTGGAAGATGCCCTCCGTCCTGCCTGTTCCGATATAGGCCAGCACCTTGGGATCGTTGTAATCTATGCTGTTGATATCTATCTTCTCTCCTCTGGCCTCCTCTATAAAGTTCACCGCGTCCCGGATGACGGCCAGGTTCCGCAGTCCCAGAAAGTCCATTTTCAGCAGTCCCAGCTCCTCCAGGGTAGTCATGGTAAACTGAGTCACAATGGAGCCGTCGCTTCCTCTGGACAGAGGCACGAATTCGTCCGCCGCCTCCGGACAGATGACCACGCCTGCCGCATGCATTCCGGTATGTCTGGGTAGTCCCTCCAGCCGCTTGCACATATCGATCAGGTTGTGGACCTGTTCGTCCTCCTGATACATTTTTCGCAGCTCCGGATTTCTCTCCAGGGCCAGCTCCAGGGTGATATTCAGTTCATTGGGCACCAGCTTGGCAATAGAGTCCGCAAAGGCATAGGGCAGATCCATGACTCTGGCCACATCCCGAATGACCCCTCTCGCCGCCAGCGTACCGAAGGTGACGATCTGCACCACCTTCTCTGCGCCGTACTTGCGGCTCACATAGTCGATCACCTCCTGTCTGCCGTCAGGTCCGAAGTCCACGTCGATATCCGGCATGGACACACGCTCCGGATTCAAGAACCGCTCAAACAGCAGATCGTAGCGTATGGGGTCAATATCCGTGATCTTCAGACAGTAGGACACGATACTCCCCGCCGCGGAGCCTCTGCCCGGCCCTACGGGAATACCGTTCTGCTTGGCATAATTGATAAAATCCCATACGATAAGGAAGTAATCCACATACCCCATCCTTCGGATAACGCCAAGCTCATAATCCAGGCGCTCCCTGAGGGTCTGAACCGTTCCTGCTGCTGTTCCTCCCACAGCTTCTGTATCTTCTGCCGTCTCCGCACCTTCTGCGGCTCCCCCGTCGGCTGCGTTTTCCTCTTCCGATGCGCCTTTACCCGCCAACGCATTTCCCGCCGGGGCGGATACCTCCTGCTCTCCGTACCTCTCCTTCAATCCGTCGTCGCACAGCTTGTTCAGATAGGTCCAGGAATCATAGCCCTCCGGCACCTCATAATGGGGCAGCTTGGTCTCCCCGAAGGTGATCTCCACATTGCAGCGGTCGGCAATGACCTGGGTATTCTCCACCGCTTCCCATGCATAGGGAAACAGCCCCTTCATTTCCTCCTCGCTCTTCACAAAATACTGACCGCCCTCATAGCGCATCCTGTCCTCGTCCGCCAGCTTTTTCCCTGTCTGAAGGCACAACAGGATGTCGTGAGAGTCCGCGTCCTCCGCATAGGTGTAATGCACATCATTGGTGGCCACCAGGGGAATATCCAGCTCCCTGCTCATTTTCAGCAGTTCCGTATTGACCAGCCGCTGTTCCGGCAGTCCGTGATCCTGAAGCTCCAGAAAGTAATTGCCCTTTCCGAAGCAGGCCTCGTACTTCCGCGCCACCTTCCGGGCTTCATCCGTCAGTCCCTTGACGATATAGCGCTGTACCTCTCCCGCCAGGCAGGCGGACAGGGCGATAACGCCCTCATGATAACGGTTCAGCACCTCCATATCCACACGGGGCTTATAATAGTACCCCTCCGTGTACCCCTTGCTCACGATTTTGACCAGATTGGCATAGCCCTGATCATTTTCCGCCAGCAGCACCAGATGATAGTATCTGTCCTCTCCCCCGGTAAGCTCCTTGTCAAATCGGGAATTGGGCGCCACATAGACCTCGCATCCCAGAATAGGTTTGATGCCCGCCTCCCTGGCGGCCCGGTAAAAGTCGATCACTCCGTACATTGCGCCGTGATCCGTGATGGCTGCGCTGTTCATCCCAAGCTCCTTCACACGGTTTACATATTCTTTTATTTTGTTGGAACCGTCCAGAAGGGAATATTCCGTATGGACATGAAGATGTACAAACGCCATGGCTATGCTCCTTTTTTGTCGATCTACTATTCAATATACTGAAAATCCTGTTTTTTTTCAAGTAGGCAGCGACAAAAGACGGCCTCCGATGATACGGAGACCGCCTTCCGATTCTTCTTATAAATATTTCTTCAGGCTGTCCGCCTTGTCAAGCGCCTCCCAGGGCAGTGAAAGGTCATCGCGGCCGAAATGACCGTAAGCCGCAGTCTGCTTATAGATGGGTCTGCGCAGATCCAGCATCTTGATGATACCTGCGGGGCGAAGGTCGAAGTTCTCCCTTATGATCTCCACCAGCTTCTCGTTGGGCAGCTTCCCTGTGCCGAAGGTGTCTACCATGACAGAGGTGGGCTGGGCCACGCCGATGGCGTAGGAAAGCTGGATCTCGCACTTGTCCGCAAGTCCTGCGGCAACTATGTTCTTTGCCACATAACGGGCAGCGTAAGCGGCGCTCCTGTCCACCTTGGTGCAGTCTTTGCCGGAAAACGCTCCGCCGCCGTGGCGCGCATATCCGCCATAGGTATCTACAATGATCTTCCTTCCCGTAAGGCCCGCATCCCCGTGAGGCCCGCCGATCACAAAACGGCCCGTAGGATTGATAAAGAACTTGGTGTTCCCGTCGATCAGCTCTTTCGGAAGAACAGGATCAAACACATATTTCCGAATATCCTCATGGATCTGCTCCTGGGTCACATCCGGATCGTGCTGGGTGGAAAGCACCACCGCCTCCAGCCGGATGGGCTTACCGCTCTCATCATACTCCACGGACACCTGGCTCTTGCCGTCGGGACGCAGATACTTCAGCGTGCCGTCCTTGCGGACCTTCGTGAGCTGCCTTGTCAGCTTATGGGCCAGGAAAATAGGATAGGGCATAAATTCCGCAGTCTCATTGGTAGCGTAGCCGAACATCATACCCTGATCGCCCGCACCGATAGCCTCCAGCTGCTCATCATTCATTCCCGACTCCGCCGCCTTCTTTGCCTCCAGCGCCTTGTCCACACCCATGGCAATGTCTGCAGACTGCTCGTCGATGGCCACCAGCACCGCGCAGGTATTGCCGTCGAAGCCATACTCTGACCTGTCGTAGCCAATCTCCTTGACCGTGTCCCTGGCGATCTTCTGAATGTCCACATATGCGTTGGTGGTGATCTCGCCGGTCACCAGCACAAAGCCGGTACAGCAGGCCGTCTCACAGGCAACGCGGCTCATGGGGTCTTTCTCCATAAGCGCATCCAGTATGGCGTCGGACACCGCGTCGCACAACTTGTCGGGATGCCCTTCTGTCACAGACTCTGACGTAAATAAATGTTTCTCCATTTTTTCCTCCGTTTCCATTCCATAAAGCCGGATAATAAGCTTTGGAATAAATAAGTTATTACATAAAAAAGCCCGCTCAACAAAAGCGGACTGATTTATCACAGGTATCAAATCCTCTTATTGTTCGACTGTTGCTCGCTCAGGCTGGCACCTTCCGCATATGCGGGGTTGCCGTGGCTTCACCGATCCTCTGTATCTCCACCACTCTGAATAAGAGAAAATATAAATTTTTCTATATAAATAATCTACAACAAACAGCTTTCCCTGTCAAGGAGAAAATAGCCGTTTTGGTCTATCCCTTTATCCCACTCTCATCTCAAATTTCTGGAAATCTCTTTCCTTCTGCACCAGCTCGATCTGCGCGCCCAGGGCCTGGAGCTTTAAGTGGAAATCCTCATAGCCCCGCTGAATATATCGTATGTCATCCACAATGGTGACGCCCTCCGCCGCCAGAGCCGCCGTCACCAGAGCCGCGCCCGCCCTTAAGTCCGGAGCGGAAATGCTTGCGCCCGTATATTTGGCAACACCGTCAATAATGGCAGTATTTCCTTCCACCTTGATGCTTGCTCCCATTCTGGTCAGCTCGTCCACATATTTGAACCGATTCTCAAAAATGCTCTCCGTGACAATGCTGGTCCCTCTGGACAGAGCCAGCGCCACCGTGATCTGAGGCTGCATATCCGTGGGAAATCCGGGATAGGGAAGGGTCTTTACCTGGGTATGTCTCAAAGGCTTCGACGCCACCACCCGGATACAGTCCTCTATCTCCTCCACCTCACAGCCTATCTCCAACAGCTTCGCCGTAATGGACTCAAGGTGCTTGGGAATGATATTCTTTACCGTCACATCCCCCTTGGTAACGGCTGCGGCAAACATGAAGGTCCCCGCCTCGATCTGATCCGGAATCACGGTATACTCCGAACCGTGCAGCCTGGGCACTCCCTTGATGCGGATGACGTCTGTACCCGCGCCCTTGATATTCGCCCCCATACTGCTGAGAAAATTAGCCAGATCCACCACATGGGGCTCTCTGGCAGCATTCTCGATGATGGTGACCCCTTCCGCCATCACCGCCGCCATCATGACATTGATGGTTGCGCCCACACTGGAAACATCCATATAAATATGGCTGCCCGTCAGCTTGTCCGCTTTGGCCTTGATAAGGCCGTGCTCGATGGTCACCGTTGCGCCCAGCGCCCGAAAACCCTTGATATGCTGGTCGATGGCGCGGGAACCTATATCGCAGCCTCCCGGCAGCACCACCTCCGCATGCTTATACTTTCCAAGCAGCGCGCCTACCAAATAGTAAGAGGCCCTGATTTTTTTAAGAGCCTCATCTTCAATCACCAGGCTGCTGACGTTTCCCGCATTCAACAACACCTTGTGCCTGTCGATGCGCTTCACCACAACCCCTATATTCTCCATTGCCTCCAGAAGCACGTTTACATCCCGCACATCCGGTATATTTTCAATATATACGGACTCCCCCGTCATAGCGGAGGCAGCAAGAATAGGAAGCGCCGCATTTTTGGCCCCTCCTATCTCCACGTCTCCAACTAACGGATTCCCGCCCTTGATCGCGTATTGTTCCATTTATCTATACCTCTATCCAGGAAGCCGTAACAGCTTCCATAGTTAAACTCATGTTTATAAAAGATTAAAATAATCTTAAGATGAATGTTACCACAATTTACCTCATTTGTAAACGGAACGTTTGTTCACCTTTTCTTCACATATTTTTCCGGGTCAACAGGCGTACCGTTGATCCTCAGCTCAAAATGCAGATGAGGGGCCGTGCTCACACCGGTGTTCCCGCTGAGAGCTATCCTGTCGCCCTGCTTTACCTTCTGTCCCACAGACACCAGCACCTTGCTCAAGTGCCCGTATCTGGTCTGCCTGCCGCCCTCATGGTCAATATAGACCACGTAGCCGTAGCCGCTTCCCCAGCCTGCCTTGGTAACGGTTCCGCCGCAGGAAGCATATACCGGCGTTCCCGTAGGCGTTGCCAGATCCACGCCCTTATGGTTGGTGCTGGCGCCCTTCTTAGGCGCAGTCCGCCGTCCGAAGGGAGAAGTTTTCCTTCCTCCGTATATGGGCCACAAATAAGTGGGACGTATCTTGGTCCCCCGCTTCATGACCTTGGCAACCGCCTCCCAGACCACTTCTTCCTTTAATATCTCCCTGGATACCTCTTTATCGTCCACATAGGAAACGTCGGCCACCACCCTGCGGAAGCCTGCGGAAGGCTGCACCAGCACTTCTGTCTGGTCGGTATACCAGGTGTCCACCTCTATGATCTCCACTTCCGCGTCGTAGCTTTCATCATAGTAATTCCGTTCTACCCTGGTAACGGAAAGCTCCGGCTCCGGCACCGTAATGATCAGCTCCTGTCCGATCTGCAGCGTTGTATCCACGGTCTCCAGACTGTCGTTCATCTCCACGATCTTGTCCATGGGAATGTTCACGGTCAGGGCGATCTCGGACAGAGTATCCCCCTGCTTCACCTCATAGATACTGGGGGTCTCCTGCTCCATGATGATACGGTTCGTGGCTTCCTCCAGGGGAGTCAGCAGACTCTGTGGAAGATAAGTCTCCACGATCTCCACCTTCTGGGCAAAATCCATGGTCAGGATTCCCAGCTCATAGTCCTCAAACCCCAGTTCCCCGGTAATGATGGGCTCTGTATGGGGCCTGGCCAGCACGCTGGCAATACCGCCCTGAGAATAGTCGATCTCTTCCCCTGCCTCCCCTGAATCGGCTTCCGCTTCCACGCCGGGCGCAAGAACGCTGAATTCCCTGTTAGCGTCATATGCCAGCTCCACCCGGAATCTGTTCTCGCTGTCATACTTGTCAACGGCCGCCTGCAGCAGCTGCACCACCTCGTCAAGGCTGGCAAGGCTTACAATATAATTATTTACCTTCAAAGTGTAGGAACGCTGCATGGTCTCGATGATGCCGCCCTGCAGCACCTCTTCCATACGTCCCAGGACCTCCTGTTCATCATCCACATATCCCCAAAGCATCTCCTCGCCCTCTACGGAAAGCTCCGCCTCCATAAATACCAGCTCGTCGCTCCGGGACGCAATATTCCGGCGGGCCTGTATCAGAAGCACCTCCGCCCTTTCCTCCTGCGCAACCGTTCCCACGTCCTGCCCGTTCACAATCACATGAAACAGATTGTTCCCCGACGACGCAAAAGGAGTGTACCCCTTCACAAAAAGCAGACAGATGAAGAGTGTGAACAATGTACTCTTAATATATGTAAACTTGTACTTTTTATAACTGCGTTTGTTTTTTTTCATAAGTTTCCCATTTCTACGGATACTAACAACATTTCCCGACAACATTTTTATTCTAACAACATTTTTTTCCCTTGTAAAGTCAGTTTTCCAAGGATATAGTAAATATAACAACTTTGATGCATTTTCAGGAGGTGCGGCATGGACGGCCCTGTTATTTTTCATATTGATGTCAATTCTGCTTTCTTAAGCTGGTCCGCCCTGGAATATCTGCAAAACGGCAGTGAAACGGATCTGCGGCTGATTCCCTCCATCGTAGGCGGGGATATGAGCACGCGCCACGGCGTGGTGCTGGCAAAATCCATTCCCGCCAAGGCTTACGGCATCACCACCGGAGAGCCTGTGGTAAACGCTTACCGCAAATGTCCCGGCCTGGTATCGGTCCCTCCCAACCATACGCTTTACCATCAGCGCAGCCGCCAGCTCATGGAGCATCTGAAAAGCATCTGCCCCGACATCGAGCAGGTCAGTATCGACGAATGCTATATGAATTATTCCCCCATCGCGGCAAACTATGCGTCGCCGGAGTCCGCAGCCGCCTGTATCAAGGACGGAGTGTATGAAAAATTCGGCTTTACGGTAAACGTTGGCATCTCCGACAGGAAGGTTCTGGCAAAGATGGCTTCCGATTTTAAAAAGCCCAACCTGGTGCATACCCTGTACTCCAAAGAGATCTCCGAAAAGCTCTGGCCCCTGCCTGTATCCAGGCTCTTTCTCTGCGGTCGTTCCAGTGTGGAAACCTTAAAAAAGCTGGGTATCCTCACCATAGGCGACCTGGCCGGGACAGACCCGGATATTCTGACAGCCCATTTAAAAAGTCACGGCCGTATGCTCTGGGACTATGCCAACGGACGGGATGACTCCGCCGTTCTTCCGGAGCCTGCAGAGGCAAAAAATATCGGTAATTCCATCACCCTGTCCTCAGACGCAGTCACCAGGGAAGCCGCCTTCAAGATCCTCCTGGAACTGGCAGAATCCGTAGGCAGGCGGCTTAGAGCCTCCCATACAAAGGCCGGCCTTGTCTGTACAGAGATCAAATACAGCGATTTTAAATCCGTATCCCATCAAGGCGCACCGGATTCTCCCACTGCCTCCACAGACACCATCTACCGCATGGCCTGCAATCTGTTTGACGAATTGTGGAACGGCGCTCCCATCCGACTTCTGGGCATCCGCACGGGAAAGCTCTCCGAGGAAAGCGAACCCGTACAGCTCAGCCTTTTTGACTATACCGCCCCGACGTCGGAAAAACAGCGGAAGCTGGACGCCGCCTTAGACAAGATCCGTAGCAGATACGGCGACAGTGCCGTAAAAAGGGGAAGTCTTATGGACTCCCCCGACAAATGACCTGATATTCAATTCTTTTTCACGCTGTAGCCGAATGTGCCCAGCTGCTCCCCGCAGACAAGATAGGCCCCGTGGGAATAGACAATGGGCTCCGCCTTTTCCAGATGGAATTTATGCTTTTCATCCATATATTGCTTGTCCGCATGAACGGCGACTACATCTGCCAGAAACATATCATGAGAACCAAGAGGCATGACCTGCCTGACCCTGCACTCAATATTCACCGGGCTCTCCTCGATCAGGGGCGCCCTGACCTCCTTACCGGGAATGGGCGTCAGCTTCATCTCCTTAAACTTGTCCACATCACGACCGCTTTTTACCCCGCAGTAATCCGTGGCAAACACCAGCTTCCGGGTAGTCAGGTTAATGACAAATTCCCCCGTGTCCTTTATGATGGAATGGGAGTATCTCTCCGGGCGCACCGAGATGCTGACCATCGGCGGATTGGTGCAGACCGTTCCCGCCCAGGCAACCGTTATGATATTTGCCTTTCCTTTCTCATCCGCTACACTCACCATGACTACCGGCAGAGGGTACAGCATATTGCCGGGCTTCCAAAGCTCTTTTGACATGATCTTACCACCTTAAAGCAGACCGATACCCAACAGATTCAACAATTGCATC
The DNA here is from genome assembly GCA_023663285.1 of Bacillota bacterium. Classification (GTDB taxonomy): domain Bacteria; phylum Bacillota; class Clostridia; order Lachnospirales; family Lachnospiraceae; genus Acetatifactor. Next base: position 5,213 of record JAMPHT010000012.1, on the reverse strand, counting down.
ACTGCACCCGCCAGAGAAAACACCAGCGCCGCCACAGAGATCCCCAGCACGATTCCCAGTCTGCCTCTCGTGGCATTCAGCTTTCCTGAAAGCTCAGTCAGGGTCTCACTCTGCTTTCCGCTTTCCTCCATGACAACCGCCTGCACATTGCGGTATACCTTCACGCACTCCTTATGGACATTTTCATCCGCTACGGCAAATTTTTCGTCCAGCTTATCCCCCTGATTCTCCCTGGCCTTCTCCTCCAGCTGTTTGGATAACGAATCCACTTTGCCGGACAATTCCCCGCTGACGCTTTTCAACTGTCCGCTCACGCTGTCCACCTGTGCGCTCAGATTTCCCAGCTGACCATCCGCATTCTCCAGCCGGCCGCTCACGCTTTTCAACTGGCTGTTTACACTTTCCAGCTGGCCGTTTGCATTCTCCAGCTGCTTTCCCAGCTTCTCCAGCCCTGAGGCGTCCCGCTGGATCTCTCTGACCTTTGCAAGGCTCTCCTCTACCAGCCGCTTTACTTCCGCTGCATTTTCCCTGGAAGCGCTCTTTATCCCGTCGGCGCCTTCGTTTACAAGCTTCTGAAGCTTGTTCAGGCACTCGTTATATTCGGCCACCCTGCTCCTGAGCATATCCAGCTCCTGGATCTCCGCCGTAGTGTTCGCCTTGATGATCTCCTGTGCATTCAATTTCTGTGCCAGTTTATCCATGAACATATCCATCTGCATTCCTCCAACTATTGATCGTGTTCTGTATTGTATATAGCACATGATATAGCATCTGCTGTCTTTCTCATGCGGTTATTATATCATTATTTTATACATATTACAACTTATTTCCAAGCATATGAGAGATATTTGGCAACCGCAAACCGCTTCCGGCAGCTGATCATTTCTGCCCGGCTGATTCCTGTATTCCCGTCTTAGATATTTGTGCAAAATGTATAAATCGAAATTGTTTCATATATGTTTTTTGTAACATTCACCATATATTTACAGCTTATTCACACTTTGTTCATATTTAATTGTTATACTACAAATACATTCAAGAGAGCAAATAAGATAATTTTTTCATAATAGCCCGGGTGCCGAAAGGTGCCTGGGCACTCCTCATTTACGGACTATCCCCAGGCGCAATATCCACGGGAACAACTGCCTCCGGCTTGCAGCGTGGCTGCTGATTTTATCCGCCGCACACAAAAGCGGAGCAAAAAAACGGGCGGAGACATTCCTGCCTTCACCCGTCTGACAGACCCTTCAACCGGCCTCATTTCTTGCCGATCGCAAGTATTTCCTCATTCAGAGACAACATTCTTGCATCCAAATCAGACACCATCTTTGCACATTCGATCAGCTCGCTTTTGATGTGCTCCGGTGCATCCCCTTCAAATTTATAGTGGATCTTATGCTCCAGGCTTGCCCAGAAATCCATGGCAACCGTCCTGATCTGGATCTCCACGGTAGTGTCCACGGTGCGGTCCGACAGATACACGGGCACCGTCACGATCAGGTGATAGCTCTTGTAACCGCTGGCCTTGGGAAAGGTGATGTAATCCTTTACCGCGATCACCTTGATATCCCGCTGCTCCGCAATCATATCCGCTATCCGGTAAATGTCCGAGGTAAAGGAACAGATAACGCGGATGCCCGCTATATCGTTTATGTATTTCACCATATTGTCGATGGTGGACTCGTATCCGTTCCGCTTCAGCTTTTTTACAATACTCTCCGGCGTCTTGATCCGGGCCTTGATATGTTCGATGGGATTGTATTGATGAACGTGCTGGAATTCATCGTTCAGAATCCCTATCTTTGTCTCGATCTGCCGCAGCGCGGCGCTGTATATGAGGGTCACCTCTTTCCAGCTGTCCACTCCTTCGCCGTTGTCGCCCTTTAATTCCTTCAGTTCCATTGCCGCTCCTTCATTACAGAGATTTTCTTTCGTCATAAATTCATTTTTATTATACCACAAAAACTCACGCAAATGTATGATATTCACAAAAAATTAATCCTTTTTTAAGAGAGCCCCGGTTTCTGCCCTACCTTTTATATTTATGCCGCCCCGGAAGCTATTATTCCTGTTATTTTGTCCACAGTACGCGCACACAGTTGGCGCAAGCTGCCTATCGGCGCAAGCTGCCTATCGGCGCAAGCTGCCTATCGGCAGCTGGGATGTTTTGCTTGCACAAGGGGAAAAAATCCATTAATATTATTAAGAAAAGCGGGGGAAAAGACTATGTTTCGTTTATGGGCAAGAACCTTTAAAGACAATCATATGCTGCAGGATACCTGCATCGAGGACGGGAGCGTTGATACGCGCACCCACAAGATATTTCACGCCCTGGATGAAATATGCCTTCAGTTTGACTTAGGCAAGCCCATCTGGCTGGATAAGACCATCGCGGAATTCAAAAGACACCGGAAGGCACGTTTCACCCAGGACAATTTTATAGAAACCGTTGATTTCGACTATCTGGAGATCCAGGTCATTGAAGAGGATTAATCCTCGTATCCGTTGGGATTATTCTTCTGCCATCTCCAGGAGTCGGCGCACATCTCTTTGATACCGTACTGGGCCTCCCAGCCCAGCTCTTTCCGAGCAAGACCTGCGTCCGCATAGCAGGTCGCAATATCGCCGGGTCGTCTGTCCTTGATCACATAGGGGATCTTTACGCCCGTAGCCTCTTCAAAATTCTTCACAATATCCAGAACGCTGTATCCCACGCCCGTTCCCAGATTGTAGATCTTCAGTCCGGCCTTTTCCTCAATCTTTTTCAATGCCTTCACATGGCCCACTGCCAGATCCACCACATGGATGTAATCCCTGACGCCGGTTCCGTCGGGCGTATCATAATCATTTCCGAATACGCCAAGCTCTTTCAGCTTTCCTACCGCCACCTGGGTGATATAAGGCATCAGATTGTTGGGAATGCCGTTGGGATTCTCTCCCATAGTGCCGCTCTTGTGGGCGCCGATGGGATTAAAATAGCGGAGCAGGATAACGTTCCATTCCGGATCCGCCTTCTGAATGTCGGACAAGATCTGCTCCAGCATGGACTTGGTCCAGCCGTAAGGGTTGGTGCATTGTCCCTTGGGGCACTCCTCTGTGATGGGTATAAAGGCAGGATTCCCGTACACCGTGGCGCTGGAGGAAAAGATGATATTTTTCACCCCGTGCTTTCTCATGACATCCACCAGTGTCAGGGTGCCTGCAATATTGTTCTCATAATACTCCCAGGGCTTCTGCACAGACTCACCCACCGCCTTCAACCCCGCAAAATGGATGACTGCGTCGATCTTCTCTGCGGAAAAGATCTTCTCAAGCCCCTCCCTGTCCAAAATATCCGTCTTGTAAAAAGGAACTTTTTTGCCTGTGATAGCTTCTACCCGCTGCAGAGATTTTTCGCTGGCATTACAGAGATTGTCCAGCACCACCACATCATAACCTGCCTGCTGCAATTCCACCACCGTATGGCTGCCGATAAAGCCGGCGCCGCCTGTCACTAAGATCTTCATAGCTCCCCCTTTTCCGCAGGATGGTTCCCGCAATGTTTTCTGTTGACTGTTCCTGTTATACAGACGTCTGTTCCCGCCTGTCAGATATGTCTTTTTGACATATCGCGCTTTTCAGACACATAAGCAGTTGGCTTTGCGTCGTGCTCACAGCCGTTCACGGCTCTGCAAATGTCCGCCTCATGATTAAATGATACTCCTCAAGGCTGAAAGGCACAATACTTATTTGTATCAAAAGCTGTCAAAATATTGAAAGCGCTCACAGTGTGATCCCGTTCTGCTGCAGAAGCGCCCTGGCGCTCTCCACGGAATCCACTCCGGTTTTATTCTTGATTGGCGCAAACTCCCTCTCCCGCACCACCTCATAGGGCAGGCAGCTGTCCATCTGATGGATCATGTCCAGCACCAGGTTCTCAAATTTGAACCCGTTAGGCGCGTCAGGCTTTATCAGTTCTCCCGCCTCGTTCAGATAGGGGATCTTCTTCTCCACAATGTGCAGAGGCAGATGCTTGTCCAGAACCCCGATCAGGTCCTGCACCCGGAACAGGTAGTTTAGGATGACGCCAAAATAATAGACCGGTTCGCCCTTTTCATCCTTCGCATTCATCATTTCCTCTGTCAGTTCATAATATTCCACAATGGAGGGCCGCCCGTCCTCCAGACACATAACGCCCACCTTTTCGTCCGGAGCGTTCTTGCGCACCACCTTGGCGCCGACGGCACAGTTTCGCTGAATGACCGCGCCCACAAAACAGGGGTCCGCGATTTTCTGCAGCACATTGTCCACGGCAAACACGTTCAGCCACCGGATCCCCTCTTTTTCCACAAGCTCCAGCAGCCCTGCGTTCTTCATGGAGATGAACCAGCCCCCGTTTCCGTTGGGGGAGGTGGAAAGCCTTCCCTTCTCCTCCAGATATATTTTGCCCTCATAATCAGTGGCCGCCGCCATCTCCTGCCTGAAAAAGTGGATATGATCCCCCCGGTAGCCGAAGTAGTCATGCTCCATTAAAAAGCTTACGGTAGCCTCGTGATTCTTATCGCTGGTCATGACAAAAAGATGGATCCATGCATCCGCCTGCCGCACCACATCCAGCAGATTGTTCATCAGGCACTGGAAAATATACAGCTCCCTGGTCAGTCCCACATTGTACATACCCTTAGGGTCGTCTGAACCCAGCCTGGTCCCCATACCTCCCGCCAGAAGCACTGCGCCTACCTTCCCGCTTTTGATCGCCTCCAGCCCCAGCCCGGTAAAGGTCTCTCTGTTCTCCTCGATCTCCGGCAGCTGCATGACCGCAAGAGGCGTAATGACGCCTTTCTTTTCCAGCTCCTCCCTGTGTCTGCACGCCTCCAGGAGGCTCATGTCCGTGGCCTCGATCTGGGCCAGCAGCGTTTCCCGCTCCTGTTCCTGCAGCTCATCATAATATTTCAGGACGTGCTCCTGTCCGTATTTCGCCAGCTTTTCCTTCGCCTGCGCTAAATCCATAGCTTTTCCCAACCTTCCCGCCGGGCTGATCCAGTATGATTCAACTTAATTGCCCTGATATTTCACGCAGGGTGAATCATTCCAGCCCGCCGCGGCTTTAAGTTAAGTATACCAGAACTTTCCAACTTCTTCAACTTGAACGACATTATTGTTTGTGTCATCCTGTCGCTTTGTTACTTTTCACACAGTAGCCACCGAAGCGGCATCTTTGATGCCGCTTCGCT
>JAMPHT010000011.1 GCA_023663285.1 Bacillota bacterium | reverse complement strand
TCGGAGTAACGATCCGTACAATACAGAAAGACATTCAGTTTTTATCTCCCAAATTTCCGATCTACACAAAGCAGGGAGGGAATGGCGGGATCTTTATCGGGGAGGACTATAAGCCTTACATAAATACGCTTTCCCAGGTTGAGTTGGATACCCTGTGCGCAATGCTCGTACTGGCAGAGGGGACGCAGAAGAAAGTCCTTTCGGGGATTCTCCTGAAATACGGACCGGATAAGCTGGTGGTCTGATATCAGCTTGTCATTCCGCCAAAGCACATAAATTTTATAAAACCGTTCATAGCAGACGGGGAGTGCTTATGTGCTTTTTGGGCTGACAAGCCCAGCGAAGATCTTATCCAAAATGGCAGAAAAATTCTGCCGGGCGGCGTAAGCTGCCATGCAGCTTTAGGCTGCTATGTGTACCTTGAAAACTGAATATGCAGATACATACGGGACGTATGGGATATGTGGAGCCGCTATGCGGACACGCCAAGAGCTGCCTGCCCTTATTTCTGGAATGGGGTTCATGCGAGGAAATACTGAAAAACGGTATTGAAGCAAAGGCGGTGAGCGATGAATGTCTGGCAAAAAGTGTAGCAGTTACATGAGGCTGTGAGGCATATCTTTGATAATGATACTTCCGGGCTGAAAGAAAACCGGTCCGGTCAATTTAACTGACGGTGCGATACCGATGTGGGCAGAATACTGACCTGCCACTCGTATGTGTTTTTTGAAAATTTGTCAACTAATCAAAGCTGGTTTGGAAAATCTGTTTTGATTAGTTGGCAAGTTGCTGACCGTCTGGAATGATGCAGCATTTGAAACTGATTCTGAACAGTTGTACAGAATAGGTGTTCCAGATTTTGGAAAGAATAGTAACCAGGAGGGATGTCATGCAGGTAGAAGTAAATGAGCAATTCAAATTCGCCAGTGTATGGCTTACCAAGGAAGAAAAAGATAATTCAGATGTGTTTGCATCGCTGCAGCCGCTGATCGACAAGTACAAGGCCATGAAGTACCGTTTTGTGATCTTTCAGTCTGGAACACAAAATTTGCTGGAACTGACCCAGGGGCTGCTTTCCCATAATAAAAACCTGTGCAGGAACAGCATCGGTGAAAAGCCGGATGCCCAGCCGGAGAAGAAAACGTCATTAAAGAAAAAGCTGGCGACGCTTGGGCAACAGGCAGGAAACAGGACGGAAAAGGCAAGTGAGGAAAAAGTGCGAAAGGCGGAAGAAGTGTTATAGAGTATGGTGCAGAATTTTTTTGCGATAAATGGAAATTGTACTTGAAATTTTTGTAAGAATAAGTTACAATGTTATCTGTAACAAGGAAATAAGTACCGAACAAAGTTTGAAGATAGGAGGAAACCGTGGAGAAAGCAGCAGACAAATTATCGGATAGTCTGCTCGATACGGAAGTGTACGGCTATTGCCGTATCTCTGTTGATGATGAATTAGACAAGGATAATACTTCTATTGATAACCAGAAAAGCATTATTACAGATTTCTGTAAAAAGAAGTTTCCAAAGTGCAAAGTGGTATTTTTTGTTGACAGAGACAGGTCGGGTTACACTTTCGAGCAGCGAGAGGACTACCAGAGACTCCGCAAGAAGCTGATCGACGGAAAAGGCGTAAAGATATTGATCGTAAAAGATTTCAGCCGCTTTTCCAGGCGAAACAGCAAGGGACTTGTGGAATTGGAAGATTTGAGGGATGCGGGCGTCAGGATCATTAGCATTGGCGATTCCATTGACTATCCCACCTTTGATGATTGGATGGCAATTCAGTTTCGCTTCTTAATCAATGAAATGCCTGTGACGGACGCAAGCAAGAAAGTCCGTTCCGTTATCCGCAGGATGCAGGAGGACGGGAAGTGGATCAACGTGGTCCCTTACGGATATGTGATAACAAACGCCAAAAAACAGGAGATAGCTATTCAGCCGGATGAGGCGGAAGTCGTGAGGAAAGTATTTTCCCTCTACAACAGCGGCTGGGGATATAAGAGGATAGCGAATTATCTGACGGACCACAATATCCCGACGCCGCGCATGAAAGAAAAGGAAAGAGTGGAGGCCAGGGGTGACGAGTACAAGCGGAAAGAGACGAAAACCGCATGGAGCATCATCACGGTGCAGGGCATTCTTACCAATGATTTCTATATCGGTACATTGCGGCAGCATAAGTACAAGCGTAAGAAGATCAACGGCTCGGATGTGAAAGTCAATCCGGATGAAAATTATGTATTTGAAAACCACCATGAGCCGATCATAGATAACCGCACATGGCTTCTGGCCCAGGATATGCTAAAGCAGAGAACCACCATTTCCTGTTACCGTGGCATCAAGAAGTATGACAATGTGTATTCTGGTTTCATGTTTTGCGGGGATTGCGGCTCGCCCATGTTTTCCATGAGCAGAAAGGACCTTGCCCCGGCCTATACCTGTGGAACTTACCACAAGAGAGGGAAAGACGCCTGTACATCCCACCATACCCGTGTGGATATGCTGGATGCCATAGTAAAGCAGTACGTCAGAAAGGTGCGGGACAATTCCTCAGAGATGATAAAAAAGCTGGAATCCTCCATCAAGAGCGAAGCTACAGAGCTTAAGGAGAACGAAAGCACCATATCCCTGTTGGAGCGGCACCTGGCGGATGCGAAAGAGGAATTGAAGATCATCAAGAAAAGGAAGATCAAGGAGCTTGCCAAGCTGGAGGCGCAGTTGGCCGACAATCCGAAGATAGCGGAACAGATAGAGATTATCGAGGAAACTTATGCGGAGTTGGAGGATGAAGCCACGCTTAAGGTCAGCGGGCTGCAGAGCCAGATCAATCTGACATCCGGCAAGCGCAACGACATTATCCGAATCAACCGGCTCTCCAGAACGGTGATCGACGTATTCAACGACATTCTGGAAAAACCGGCCCTTGACCGGACAGACCTGCAGCTTATCATAGACAGGATCGTTATCTATGAGGACCGGATCGATGTGAAGCTCAAGGCGGATGTGGACGCCCTGCTCCATGCGGACAGACAGCAGGCAGAGGAACTATCCGCAAATTTTGAGAAAGACAGCAAGGTTATATTAGACAATGGCAGTCACTTATCCATGGCCTATATGAGTGAGGATGACTGTCAAAACACTACAATGGTTCGGCTGAAAACTCGCAACCAGCCTGAACGACTCTTTGCTGTCAATGTTATCAGTAGTGGCGACCCACTGGAGATCTATACGGACAGGGAAGGGCAGGTCATACTGAAGAAATATTCTCCCATCGGGGAGATGGCAACCTTCGCCAGACAATATGTGGAGAGCCTTGCCCAGGTATCGGGCCATGCAGCGCTCATTGCGGACAGGGACCAGTTCATCGCGGCGGCAGGCGGCTATAAGCAGCTCGTCAACAAGGCAGTGGGAAGGCAGTTGGACGAAAAGGTGAACAATCGGGAGAGCGTGATGGCGTCCAGAGGCGACAGGAATTTTATCAGCGTATGCGACGAGGGCGCCGAGGAATATCAGCATGAGGCCATCGCTCCCATCCTGTGTGAGGGAGATATCATAGGAAGCGTGGTGCTGCTGCAGAATGATAACAGAGGACGTATGGGCGAGGTGGAACAGAAGCTGCTTCAGTCCGCCGCCACATTCTTAGGACGGCAGATGGAACAATAAGAAAGAGGACAGGACTTAAAGAGCGGATCAGGCGCAGTTGGGTTCCATGAGGGGTACAGCTTCTGCGCCTGATCCTGTTCAAACCACCTGGTTCTTGCCGCTGTTCTTTCCTCTGTACAGCCGATCGTCAACGTTGCGGAGCATTTCGGTCATGTTTTCCGAATTTCCCTGGATCAGACCGAAGGTCATGGTCACATAGACGGATGCATTATCATATTTGCACTCCGTAGAGCGGATATCATCCAGAATCTCTTTTAAGAGCAGCTTTGCGCGGGTCAACTCCATATTTTCAAACATAAGAAGAAATTCCTCTCCGCCCCATCTGGCTGCGAAACCGTTGCCGCGCATACGGAGACGGAAAATATCCGCAACCTGCTTCAGCACCAGGTCGCCGCAGTCATGGCCGTAGGTATCGTTTATCCGTTTGAAGTTGTCTATATCGCCCAGGGCAACGCAGAAGCTTGTCCCGTCTGCAGCTGCGTTTTTCATCAGCTGCTTGAGATGCTGATCGCCGGAACGGCGGTTGGCAAGAGCGGTCAGAGCGTCCTGCTCCACCAGATTGCGCAGGGAGCGCTGCATATTCTGGGCGGAGCGTGCGATCTCGCTGAGTTCATCGTTTCTCCGCAGCACCTCTCCGGGCAGGGCCGCATTCAGATTTCCCACGGAGACCTCCTTTAAGAAGCCGCGAATCTGCAGCAGAGCAGATGTAAAGCGGCGGGTATAGAGAAAGATAATAAAGGAAACCACTATCATAAAAATAATATCCGTGATCACCAGAGGATAGATGGAAGCCCGGACGGAAGCATCCACCTCGGCGGTGGGCTTGCCTACAAAGATCATTCCCGCCACGGTGCCGTCGCTGTTGATCAGGGGAGCGTAATAGGAAAAATAAGTGGTGTTATAGACCAGCATATTGGTGTAAAATTTCGCGTTGCCGGTTTCCAACACATCTTTTATGACGGTGGAAGAGGCGCCGGTGCCTATGATCCTCTCCCCCTCCCGATTAAAGATGGTGGTGAGTATTCGGGTATCCTGGTAGAACAGGGTGATGTCCAGCTCTGTGTTTAGCTTGATACGGTCTATCAGCTCACAGTCGTTGGTGAGGTCGTAGCTGCCCTTGTACAGCCGATTGCCGCCGTTTTCCGACACAAGATAATAATCGCCGGGATAAAGAGCCTCAAAGGAGGTAGTCAGGTTGCGGCACACATTCCGCAGCTCCGTCTCCACCTCGGTATACATAGCTCTGGTAAATATATGAGTGCCCAACAGCAGGATAACGATTCCGAAGACCAGCAGCGGAAGGATACTGACTGCCTGCAAAATATATGCTATTTTTCCCTTTTTTCCGGTTTCCATAAAACACCTCACATTGATGATCTTATAGACAGTATACTAATTTTAAGGCAAGAAAGCAACGCTCCTTTACTTTTTTCGCCAAATTTATTATAATAAAACTTGAATAATAGAAATTACGAAGCAGACCTTCTATTGCCGGGACCTACAGCCGGCATAGCTGAGAGTGCTGCATACAAATACGGAGGCAGGGGAAATTGGGTATAGAGAACATCGAAGCGGTTTACCCGGTGGGCAGGCTTGACAGATCGCTGCTGGTAGTGGGTGGAAATAAGCAGATGTATGAACTGATAGGGGAATATATTTATTCGCCTTTATATAAAATAGTGTTTGAAAAGGATGTAGACAGACTGAAAAAAGCGGTTGCACGCTGCGACAGTCGGTGGGAAGCCGGCGGTCCACAGGAGGATGTGGAGGAGTGCATCCACCTTATCAATGAAGCCGGGCAGTATGATACTTACATTGTGGTGCTCCGCAGGGAAAAGGGGTTTGACGGCTATGAGGTGGAGCTGCAGAATGTCTCAGCCAATATCAGGCAGATGGAGCAGCTTAGCGGTCAGGTGGGCATATTGAGGGATTACCTTACGGTAGAGGGGAATGCATTGTTCTCCTATCGGCCTGACGATGGACACTTTAAGCTGTTCTGGCTGGACTATGAGCAGCAGGTGGAAATTTGTGATATGTCCTTTGATCGGTGGAGAGAGCAGGTGCTGGAAAAGGATCAGGTGAACGGGACGGACAGGGAGACCTTTGAGTCCTTCTGCCAGGCGGTGAAAAGCGCGGAGCATGAGCAGACCTATACCTTTAAGGGAACCATTCTGACCAGGGGAGAAAAGGAAGAGACCTACCGGGTGAAGTTCCTGCCCAGAGCGTATGCTGACAGAAAGCGGATACTGGGAGTCTGGTCCATCATCAACGGGCAGACGGGAAATCAGGTGGACGATTATGTGCAGGGGAATTATCTGGATTCCATGACAAAGCTTCTGAACAAGAAAGGAATCACGGAATACGCGGAAGCGGCGGTGGAAAAGGGAGCCGAAGTGGCGGTCCTTATGATGGACATTGATAATTTCAAGAGCATCAACGATACCTACGGGCATTTGTTCGGCGACGTGGTGATCACGGCCGTGGCGGATGTGGTCAAGAAAGTGATTGGGAAGAACGGCGTTGCAGGGCGCGTGGGCGGCGATGAATTTATGGTCATTCTGGAGAATACAGGGGATGAACTGGCGCTGAGAAACTATCTGCGCGGCATCAAGATGAATGTGGGAACTTTGTTCCCGGAAAAGCTGGGGAGCAACAAGGTGACCTGTTCTATCGGCGTAGCCCGCAGCAAAACAGATTCCGATGATTTCAGGGAGCTGTATCAGATCGCGGACAAGGCGCTGTACCTGGCAAAGGAAAAGGGCAAGAACCGTTATATCATTTATAAACCGGAGCTGCACGGTGCTTTCCGGCTCAGCGAGGGAGAAGCGGATCTGACTGACATAAAGGAGGCGTTTTATTCTGAAAACGAGCTGTTTACCTTTAATCGGAGCCTGGCTGAGCTGGTATTGAAGGGAAGCGGGGAGCTTTATGAGGTCCTGGAGCACATGGCCCATGTGCTGACGGTGCCCAGGGTGCTGGTGTTCTGGGGAGAGAAGCGGGAGATAATCGGCGCCTATCCTCTGGCTCTGGGGAAGAAGAAGTACAACGAAGCCTGTTTTGAACAGGAAGAGTATAAGAAGCTTTTTCTGAACGATATGCTTCAGATCGGCAATGTGCATAAGCTGGAATACACCATACCGGACGCCCACCGGCTGTACAGCAAAAACCATGTATGCAGCGTTATGCAGCACTATCTGCGGGATGGCGAGGGGAACATAAAGGGTTTTGTGACTGTGGAGGAATGCAGCCAGGTGAGAGGCTTTCCCAAAGTGGCTGTGCAGATATTCGAGAGTATGTGCAAGGTTCTGAACGCTGTCCTGCTGAGGGAGGAAGCGGAGAAAAAGAAAGCCCTTGACAATTAAATTTGCGCAGGGCTATAATAGCGGAAGAAGAAAAATGCAGTGACGAAGAGAGTAGCTGTTTTACGGAAAGCTTCAGCGAGTCGGTGAGGGTGTGAGACCGACGCCGGTAGGGAAACAGTGAAGATCACTTCTGAGCAGTCAGGACCAAAGGAAAGAAACGACGGGCAATGCCCGGCTTCGAGTACCGGTAGCCCTGAACGGTGTTCCCCCGTTACGGGAAAGCATATAATTCTGCAGACAGAGGCGGAACGTATGAGTGTAACAGGTGGTTACTGCGAGGTCAAGGCTTCGTCCTATTACAGGGCGGGGCCTTTATATTTGCAGGCAATGAGCCGCCGCTTGTGACAGGCAATGGCAGGCTGGCTGCAAAATTAAGTCAATATAAGGAGAAGAAAGGAAGGTATCATGTACAGACAGGTTGACAAAAACTTGAATTTTGTGGAGCGTGAGAAAGGAATCGAAAGGTTCTGGAAGGAAAACGATATTTTCAGAAAGAGCATAGACAACCGGAAGGACGGCCCTGTCTATACCTTCTATGACGGGCCCCCCACCGCCAACGGCAAGCCCCATATCGGCCATGTGGAGACCCGTGTCATCAAGGACATGATTCCCAGATACCGGACCATGAAGGGCTGCATGGTGCCCCGTAAGGCGGGCTGGGATACTCACGGTCTGCCGGTGGAGATCGAGGTGGAGAAGCTGCTGGGGCTGGACGGCAAGGATCAGATAGAAGCATACGGCCTGGAGCCCTTCATCGACAAGTGCAAGGAGAGCGTGTGGAAATATAAGGGTATGTGGGAGGACTTTTCCGGCATTGTAGGCTTCTGGGCGGATATGGATCACCCTTATGTCACCTATGACGACGACTTCATCGAGTCTGAGTGGTGGGCACTAAAGACCATCTGGGATAAGGGCCTGTTGTATAAGGGCTTTAAGATCGTGCCTTACTGTCCCCGCTGCGGGACCCCTCTTTCGGCCCAGGAGGTAGCCCAGGGCTATAGGACGGTGAAAGAACGTTCCGCCATCGTGCGCTTTAAATGCGTAGGGGAGGACGCTTATTTTCTGGCATGGACCACCACGCCCTGGACCCTGCCCTCCAATCTGGCCCTGTGCGTGAATCCGGAGGAGGCATACTGCAAGGTCAGGGCCGCCGACGGTCATACCTATTACATGGCCCAGGCCCTGCTGGACGCCGTTCTGGGCGGACCGGACGGGGAGAAGCCTGCCTATGAGATCCTGGAGACATACAAAGGAAAGGATCTGGAATACAGGGAGTATGAGCCTCTGTTTGCCTGTGCGGGAGAGGCTGCGGCAAAGCAGGTCAAGAAGGCTCATTTTGTCACTTGTGACACATATGTCACTATGTCTGACGGTACAGGTATTGTACACATTGCCCCTGCCTTCGGCGAGGATGATGCAAACGTTGGCAGGAAATATGACCTGCCCTTCGTACAGTTTGTAAACGGCAGGGGCGAGATGACGGAGGAGACTGCCTATGCAGGGCTGTTTGTGAAAAAGGCGGACCCTGAAATACTGAAGGATCTGGAGGCGGAGGGAAAGCTCTTTGCCGCGCCTAAATTTGAGCATGAATATCCCCACTGCTGGAGATGCGACACTCCCCTGATCTATTATGCGAGAGAGTCCTGGTATATCAGGGAGACGGCAGTGAAGGAGGATCTGATCCGCAACAACAACACCGTGAACTGGATCCCGGAGTCCATCGGAACGGGACGTTTCGGAAACTGGCTGGAAAATATTCAGGACTGGGCTATCTCAAGGAATCGCTACTGGGGCACCCCGCTGAACATCTGGGAATGTCAGTGCGGACGTCAGGAATGTATCGGCAGCCGGGCGGAGCTGGCTGAGAGAGCAGGCGATCCCGATGCTGCAAAGGTGGAGCTGCACAGACCCTATATAGATGAAGTGACCTGCACCTGCCCGGAGTGCGGCGGCGTTATGAAGCGTGTGCCGGAGGTGATCGACTGCTGGTTTGATTCCGGCGCAATGCCCTTTGCACAGCACCATTATCCCTTTGAAAATAAGGAGCTGTTTGAGCAGCAGTTCCCTGCGAAATTTATCTCCGAGGCGGTGGATCAGACCAGAGGCTGGTTCCATTCACTGATGGCGGAGTCTACCCTGCTTTTTAACAAGGCGCCCTATGAGAATGTCATTGTTCTGGGCCATGTGCAGGATGAGAACGGTCAGAAGATGAGCAAGTCCAAAGGCAACGCGGTGGATCCCTTTGAGGCTCTGGCCACCTATGGCGCAGACGCCATCCGGTGGTATTTTTACACCAGCTCCGCGCCTTGGCTGCCCAAGCGTTTTTCGGGCAAGATCGTGCAGGAGGGGCAGAGGAAGATCATGGGTACCCTGTGGAATACCTATGCTTTCTTTGTGCTGTATGCGGAAATCGACAGCTTTGACGCTACAAAATATACCCTGGAATATGATAAACTGCCCGTTATGGATAAATGGCTTCTCTCCCGCTTAAATACCACGGTGAAGGCGGTGGATGAGAATCTGGACAAATACCGTATCCCGGAGGCTGCCACAGCTTTGGAGGACTTCGTGGAGGAGCTGAGCAACTGGTATGTCCGCCGCAGCCGCGAGCGTTTCTGGGCAAAGGGCATGGAGCAGGACAAGATCAACGCCTACATGACGCTGTACACGGCGCTGGTGACCGTCTGCAAGGCGGCTGCGCCCATGATTCCCTTTATGACGGAGGATATTTATCAGAATCTGGTGCGGAGCATCGACGGGAACGCGCCGGAGAGCATCCATCTCTGCGATTTTCCGGCAGCGGAGGAAAGCTGTATTGACAAAAAGCTGGAGGAGGATATGGCCGAGCTGCGGGCTGCGGTCACCATGGGCCACGCCTGCAGAGAGGATGCGGGTATCAAGAACCGCCAGCCCTTATGCAGGATGTACATGAAAGCGGACTATAAGCTGGATGATTTTTACACGGAGATCATCAGGGGCGAGCTGAACGTGAAGGAAGTGGTATTCACGGATGATGTGAGGGATTTCACCGCTTATCTGTTTAAACCCCAGCTTCGGACGGTGGGGCCTAAGTACGGCAAGCTGCTGAACGGCATCCGGAACGCCCTGGGTTCTCTGGACGGCAATGCCGCCATGGATGAACTGAATGAAAAGGGTGTGCTGACCTTTGACGTGGACGGTACGGCTGTGGAGCTGACAAAAGAGGACCTGCTGATCGAGACGGCAAAGAAGGAAGGCTATGTGACCCAGGAGGACAGCCGCATGACGGTGGTGCTGGACACCAACCTGACGGAGGAGCTTATCGAGGAAGGCTTTGTCAACGAGATCATCAGTAAGATACAGACCATGCGCAAGGACGCCGGGTTCGAGGTGATGGATCACATCAGAGTCTCCCTGAACGGAAATGAGAAGCTGTCCGCCCTGGTCCGGAAGAACAGCGAGACCGTCTGCGGCAAGGTGCTGGCGGAGGAACTGACGGAAGGCGCTGAATACGCAGTTATAAAGGAATGGAACGACGTCAACGGGGAAAAGGTGACGATTGCCATAGAAAAGGTTTGAAAACAACAGGGAATATGGTACAATAAGTTTGTTACATTTTCAAAAAGGAGAGTATCACATGAAGAATTTAATGCATAAGAATGCAGCCGGCAAAGAAGAGGCTGCAGCACAGGGAATCGACCTGCAGACGGCAGGGAAATCGGCTCCGGAGAAATCGACCCCGGAAAAGCCTGCGTTCAATAAAGATCTTTTTAAGAGAAGCGTGGTCTACAATATCAAGACCCTGTACCGCAAGGACATAGAGGAGGCGACGCCCCAGCAGGTGTTCCAGGCGGCGTCCCTTGCCATAAAGGATCAGATCATGGACAACTGGATCGACACCCAGAAGGCGTATGAGAAGCAGGATCCCAAGATGGTCTATTATATGTCCATGGAGTTTTTGATGGGCCGGGCGATGGGAAACAACATCATCAATCTGCAGGCATCCGCTCCCGTGAGGGAGGCTCTGGAGGAGCTTGGCATGGATCTGAACCTGGTGGAGGACCAGGAGCCGGACGCCGGGCTTGGCAACGGCGGTCTGGGCAGACTGGCGGCCTGCTTCCTTGACTCTCTGGCGACCCTGGGGTATCCGGCTTACGGCTGCGGCATCCGTTACCGTTACGGTATGTTCAAGCAGCAGATCAAGGACGGATATCAGGTGGAGGTGCCCGATAACTGGCTGGAGAACGGCAATCCCTTTGAACTGCGCAGGCCGGAGTACGCCAAGGTGGTAAAATTCGGGGGACACGTGTCCATCCATTGTGATGAAAACGGGAACAACCATTTTGTACAGGAGGATTACCAGGCGGTGAGAGCCATTCCCTTTGATCTGCCCATCGTGGGCTATGGGAACGGCATCGTGAATACTCTGCGCATCTGGGATGCGGAGCCCGTGGACGGATTCCAGCTGGATTCCTTTGACAAGGGGGATTACCGCAGGGCGGTGGAGCAGGAGAATCTGGCGCGGAACATTGTGGAGGTGCTCTATCCCAATGACAACCATTACGCCGGCAAGGAGCTGCGCTTAAAGCAGCAGTATTTCTTTATCTCCGCGTCGGTACAGGAGGCAGTGGAGAAGTTCATGCGCAGGCATGACGATATTCACAGATTCCCGGAGAAGGTGACCTTCCAGCTCAACGATACCCACCCCACCGTGGCGGTGCCTGAGTTGATGCGCATTTTGCTGGATGACTATAACTTAAGCTGGGATGAAGCATGGGATATCACCACCCACACCTGTGCCTACACCAACCACACCATTATGTCCGAGGCGCTGGAAAAGTGGCCTATCGACCTGTTCCAGAGGCTTCTGCCCAGGATCTATCAGATCGTGGAGGAGATCAACCGCCGCTTTATTCAGCAGCTGGAGGAGAAATATTACGGCGGCGAGGTACAGGATAAGATATCTAAAATGGCGATCCTGTACAACGGACAGGTGAGGATGGCCCATATGGCGATCATTGCGGGTTATTCCGTAAACGGCGTGGCAAGGCTGCACACGGAGATCTTAAAGCACCAGGAGCTGAAGGATTTCTACGAGCTGTATCCGGAGCGCTTCAATAACAAGACAAACGGTATTACTCAGAGAAGATTCCTGCTCCACGGCAATCCCCTGCTGGCCGACTGGGTGACCGCAAAGGTGGGAGACGGCTGGATCCGGGATCTGCCTCAGATCGGGAAATTAAAGGGACTGGCGGAGGACAAAAAGGCCCAGAAGGAGTTCATGGATATCAAATATCAGAACAAGCTCCGTCTGGCAAAATATATCAAAGAGCATAACGGCGTGGAGGTGAATCCCGACTCTATTTTCGACGTGCAGGTAAAGCGCCTTCACGAGTACAAGAGACAGCTGCTGAACATTCTGCACGTGATGTACCTGTATAATCAGCTGAAGGCCGACCCGAATATGGAGTTCTATCCCAGAACGTTTATTTTCGGAGCGAAGGCGGCGGCAGGCTACCGCAACGCGAAGCTGACCATCAAGCTGATCAATTCCGTGGCTGACGTGGTAAACAATGACGCTTCCATCGGCGGTAAGATCAAGGTAGCCTTTATCGAGAATTACAATGTGTCCAATGCGGAGATCATCTTTGCGGCGGCAGACGTATCGGAGCAGATCTCCACTGCCAGCAAGGAGGCGTCCGGCACCGGCAACATGAAGTTCATGCTGAACGGCGCGCTGACATTAGGGACCATGGACGGCGCAAACGTTGAGATCGTGGAAGAGGTTGGACAGGAGAACGCATTTATCTTCGGTCTTTCCTCCGACGAGGTCATCCGGTATGAGAATCAGGGCGGATATGACCCCATGGATATATACAACAATGACGGTGACATTCATCGGGTACTGGAGCAGCTGCTTGACGGGACCTATTCCTCCGACAGAGAGCTGTTCCGCCCGCTGTACAATTCCCTGCTGAATACCTTAAGCACCTCAAAGGCGGACACCTATTTCATTCTGAAGGATTTCAAAGCCTATGCGGAAGCTCAGAAAAAGGTGGAGGCGGCGTACCGCAATACAGAAGGGTGGGCGAAGAGCGCTATTTTGAATGTAGCCTGCTCCGGCAAGTTTACCTCCGACAGAACCATTCAGCAGTACGTGGATGAGATCTGGCACCTGGACAAAGTGACCATGTAAAGGAGAAGGCATATGATAGAGTTATTACAGGGCGGGGCCTATCTGATCAACGGTGAGGACATTATTCCCGACGGGCCCGACGCGGCTGCGGAAATCATGAAAAAGGGCGGCTGGGGAGTCACGAAGGAGAATGCGGCAAGAAAGACCATAACCTACGGTATTCTGGAGAGCCACAACATCTCCGGCGATATGAAAAAGCTGAATATCCGCTTTGACAAGCTGACCAGCCATGATATCACCTTTGTGGGCATTATTCAGACGGCCAGGGCTTCCGGGCTGGAAAAATTTCCCGTGCCCTATGTGCTCACGAACTGCCACAATTCCCTCTGTGCCGTAGGCGGCACCATCAATGAGGATGACCATATGTTCGGCCTGACCTGCGCCAAAAAGTACGGCGGCGTCTATGTGCCCCCCCATCAGGCGGTGATCCACCAGTATGCCAGGGAGATGCTTACCAAAGGCGGCGACATGATCTTAGGCTCCGACTCCCACACCCGTTACGGCGCGCTTGGCACCATGGCTGTGGGCGAGGGCGGTCCTGAACTGGTGAAACAGCTGCTGCGGCAGACCTATGATATCAATATGCCGGAGGTGGTGGGCGTGTACCTGACCGGCGCTCCGGCAAAGGGCGTAGGTCCTCAGGACGTTGCCCTGGCCATTATCGGAGCCGTATTTAAAAACGGCTATGTGAAAAACAAGGTGATGGAGTTTGTAGGTCCCGGCGTGGCAGCTTTAAGCGCGGACTTCCGCATCGGCGTCGATGTGATGACCACGGAGACCACCTGCCTGTCCTCCATCTGGAAAACGGATCGGGAGATCGCGGATTTCTATGAGATCCACGGGCGGGGGGAGGATTACAGAGAACTGAATCCCGGAAGGATCGCTTACTATGACGGTTTGATCAAGGTGGACCTCTCCAGGGTGCGGCCCATGATCGCCATGCCTTTCCACCCCAGCAACACCTACACCATCGAGGAGTTGAACGCAAACCTCATGGATATTCTGGATGAGACGGAGAAGCGTGCAAAGGTAAGCCTGGACGGCGCTGTGGACTTTACGCTGAAGGATAAGGTAAAGAACGGCAAGTTCATGGTAGACCAGGGGATCATTGCAGGCTGTGCAGGCGGCGGCTTTGAGAATATCTGCGCCGCTGCGGATATTTTAAAGGGAAGCAGCATAGGAGCGGAGAGCTTTACCCTAAGCGTTTATCCCGCTTCCATGCCGGTATATATGGAGCTGATTCGGAACGGATGCGCGGCAGCTATCCTGGAGACGGGCGCAGTGCTGAAAACGGCTTTCTGCGGCCCCTGCTTTGGGGCAGGCGATACCCCTGCGAACAATGCCTTCAGTATCCGCCACTCTACCAGAAACTTTCCCAATCGTGAGGGAAGCAAGCTGCAGAGCGGTCAGATATCCTCCGTTGCCCTGATGGACGCCAGATCCATTGCGGCAACGGCGGCAAATAAGGGTGTGCTGACGCCCGCCACGGAATTTGACGGCGAGATCGGGAAATACAAGTATTACTTTGACAGTAAGATATACGAGAACCGTGTGTTTGATTCCCACGGCGTGGCGGATCCCGACACTGAGATCCAGTTTGGCCCCAATATCAAGGACTGGCCCAAGATGGGAGCTTTGCCTGAGAACCTGGTGCTGCAGGTGGTCAGCGAGATACATGACCCCGTGACTACCACGGACGAGCTGATCCCCTCCGGCGAGACCTCATCCTACCGCTCCAACCCGCTGGGGCTTGCGGAGTTTACCTTAAGCCGGAAGGACCCGGAATATGTGGAGCGGGCAAAGGTCATGCGGGGACTGGAGGAAGAGCGCAGAAGGGGCGGGCATCCCTGCCATGTAATGCCTGCGATCAAGGAGATCATGGGAGCCATTAAGGGCAGCTTCCCGGAGGTGAGCCATGTGAATACCGGCTTCGGCTCTACGATCTTTGCGGTGAAGCCGGGAGACGGTTCCGCCAGGGAACAGGCGGCTTCCTGCCAGAAGGTGCTGGGAGGCTGGGCCAATATTGCAAACGAATACGCCACAAAGAGGTATCGTTCCAACCTGATCAACTGGGGTATGCTGCCCTTTGTCATTAAAGAGGGAGAGCTGCCCTTCAAAAATCTGGATTACCTGTTTATTCCGGGCGTCCAGAAGGCTGTGGAGGAAAAGGCTGACGCAATCGCCGCATATGTGGTGAAGGACGGAGCTTTGAGGGAATTTGAACTGAGCCTGGGCGAGTTGACGGATCAGGAGAGACAGATCATCTTAAAGGGCTGTCTAATCAATTACAATAAGGTGTGAGAGGAATAATTTATGGAATTCAATAAAGCTGTTTCCAACCCCATGCTTGTGGGCTGTATCGAACTGCTGAAAGCGGAAGATACGCCGGAGCATCGCAATATGTTTGTGGCGGAGCTGACAAAGTCGCTGCTGCAGGCGCCTGCCATCATCGATCCGGAGCCGGTGGCGGACGCGGAGGGCAGGCTGTCCGTGAAGCCCGGCAGCAGGGTGCAGTTTCCCATGCTTGCAACGCCGGAGGGGAAAAGATTTTTTATGGGCTTTACCGATGCGGGGGAGTACAGGAAATGGGTGGAGAAAAATAAGGAGCTGCCGACTTTTTCCCTGAAGTTTGATGATTATGCAAATATGCTTCTGCGCCGGGATCCTCAGGGAAACGAGTGCCCTGCTTACGGGTTTGTCATCAACCCAATGGGAGCAAACGTGATCGTTCCAAAGGAAATGGTAGCCGGAATGATGGCGGCGCGGGTGGCGCAGGCCCGTCAGATGGCGGCGAAGAAACAGGGAATGCCCATGCCGCCAAAGCAGCCGGAATAGCTTGTGGCTAAAGTTAAATAAAAAAGTGTCGATATACTATATACAGGAAGCGGTTGGCCAACTGTCACCGAGTATAGAATGACCACGGATGGTATTTGACTGAGAGAAAGAACTCTCACCAGATGCCATCTTTTTTGTCCCGATAAGCTGACGAGCAGCGGGATGGTGGAAATGAAAGGATGTATATTGAGAATTGATTCCAGTGCAGTAGGAATGGAATCCGCCGGAAGCTACAAAGCTTCCAACACAACAGTCAGGAGGTTTACGATAACGGATTATCAACAGGGCCTGACACAGGGCAATAATGCCCTGAATGCCGCTATCGGCGGCAATACGGGAAACACCGGGAATGCGGAGGAAAATACCGCGGAGGAGGGGAAGGAAGCGAATGTTACCACGCTTCAGGACTGGCAGACCAGATTCCAGGCAACCACCGCCAACGTATCCATACGCAGCTCGGCAAACCAGACCTATGCGGATATAAGGCAGCAGACCATACGCTATATTTTTGACCTGCTGTTTGCCGCGAGAAGAAACCGTATGAGCCAGTGGATGCAGGAAAAAGGCGTCGATACCGGAGGCGTTCAGAGCGGAGGGACAAACGGGGCGAACGTGAACGCTGCGTCCGGAAACGGCGGCAACGTGATGTATTATCAAAACGGTCTTTTGATGATGCAGCCCAGAACGCTGGTGACAAACATGAAGGTCTTGAGCCTGGGCGAGGAGACCTATTTTGAGGAATCGGAAAGCGCTTCCTTTTCTACCACAGGCACGGTGAAAACCACAGACGGAAGAGAGATCAGCTTCAATGTGAATGTGGGTATGAGCCGGGAATTCCAGGCGTATTACCGGGAGGATCTGGAGCTTGCGTCCTTCTCCTTCTGCGATCCGCTGGTCATCAATCTGGACACGGATGTGGCGCAGCTTGAGGATCAGACCTTCTATTTTGACATTGACGGTGACGGAGAGCAGGATGAGGTATCACAGCTTGGAGCCGGAAGCGGGTATCTTGCCCTGGATAAGAACAACGACGGCGTCATCAATGACGGCAGGGAATTGTTCGGCACGGAAAGCGGCAACGGCTTTGCGGATCTGGCAAAGTACGACCAGGACGGCAACGGCTGGATCGATGAAAATGACGCCGTCTGGGATAAGCTGAAGATCTGGACAAAGGACGAAAACGGGAAGGATGTGCTGTACACTCTTGCGGAAAAAGGAGTGGGAGCTATCTGCCTGCAGAATGCGTCCACGGATTTCACTCAGAAAGGATCAGACGGGCAGACCCTGGGCGCTATCCGCAATACGGGAGTATTCCTGTATGAAAACGGAAATGTGGGAACGGTGCAGCACGTAGATGTTGCAAAATATGAGAAGCAGGCATAAAAAGCGATAAAGCCTTGTGAAAGGCTTCTTCGAGTGACACCGGCGGATGGCAGCCCTTACAGGAACGGCAGCCATCCGCCGTCTGTGATTTTATCGTCGGAAAAATTACGGCATCCTTTATTCCCGCGAGCAATGAGTCAAGTGCCGTGCTTGCACGAGCATTTGACGAATGCTAGTGTTTGTATTGATTCTTAAATATATAAAGCAGTCTGCATATTTCCTTTTGATTCGGGAAAAATGATTGTGAAGAAGCAGTTTTTACAATGTATTTTCAGCGGAAAAGGAAGGAAAGCAGCCATGAAGAGAAATAGAAAAGACAATGCAAAAAAAGAAAGAATCATCATGCTTGCCTCGTCGGCCTTTGTGCTTACGGCACTGACAATGACGGGCATTTATATGCAGGCAGGAGATGAAAAGTCACAGGATAACGGATACACCCTGGACTTTACGGCAATTGAGGACAATGTGGAGAGCAAGAGTAAGGAGATAGCCAAGAATACTCCCGTCATTGAGGATTCGGAAAAAAGCTTTGACAAGATAGCCGACGAGGGGATCAGTCCGGAGGATGACCTGGATTATATGCCGCTGGAAGCAGGTTCGGGAAATATAGAAATTCCCGGCTTGACCACAGTGCTGGGAGAAGAGTCCGCAACGCAGGAAAAGCCTCTCAAAAATGCGGGAGCTTCTGAGACAGAACCGGCAGATACAGAGGAGCCGGAAGCGGGCAAAAAGCCTGAGGCAGAGGCAGGGGAGGATCAGGCAGATGCGGAGCAGACAGATACGGCAGCTGTGGTTTTGGAGCAGGTAAATGCAGAGTCTGTCATTCCGGAACAGGTGAATGCGGAGCCGGCGGAAGCCAACGGTCCGGAGCTGCATTTTGCAGCAGGCGACGGGCTGCTTCGGCCCCTGGAGGGGGAAGTGCTGATTCCCTTTAATATGAGCGGCAGCGAATATTTTTCAACGCTGGAGGAGTATAAATACAATCCGGCGCTGGTTCTGGCGGCTGGGGAAGGGACCTCTGTGCTTGCCTGTGCGGCGGGCAAAGTCATTGATATTTTTCAGGATTCGGAGATCGGCCAGGCGGTCACAATAGATCTGGGAGACGGCTACCGGCTCACCTACGGGCAGCTTAAAGGTCTTAATGTGGCCCTGAACAGCTATATTGGCGCAGGGGACATGATAGGATCGATTGCAGCGCCTACCAAATACTATTGTGTGGAGGGAGCAAATCTTTACCTGAAGCTGACCCTGAACGGAGAACCGGTAGATCCGGAGCTTCTGTTCCGATAAGGAGGACCGGGGAACCTATGTATATTGTCGGCGGAACGGTCAAAACCATGGCCGGAGAGGATATTCCGGAAGGCTGCATCCATGTGGTGAACGGAAAAATCGCAGAAATCGGAAGGCGGGATGAAATAGTGATTCATCCCGCTGCTTATGAGCGGGTGTTGGAGGTCAGGAAAGGTCTGATCATGCCCGGTATCATAGAAGCGCACTGTCATATGGGTATCACGGAAGAGAAAAAGGGGATGGAAGGAGACGATTGTAATGAGACCGTCGAGCCTGTCACGCCCTGGCTCAGGGCAATCGACGCCATCAATACCATGGACGCTGCATTCGACGATGCGGTGCGGGCGGGGATCACGTCGGCGATGATAGGCCCCGGCAGCTCCAATGTGGTGGGAGGACAGTTTGCGTTTTTAAAAACAAAAGGGCGCAGGATCGACGATTTGATCATGAAAGCGCCTGCCGCCATGAAAGTGGCTTTTGGGGAAAATCCGAAGGTAAATTATTCCGGTCAGGGAAAAAGCCCGGCCACCCGCATGGCTATCGCAGGTATGCTGCGGGAGGAACTGAGCCGGGCAGCGGCCTATGCCCGAAATAAAAATAAGGCGGAGGAAAAGGGAGACGCCTTTGAGCCGGATTTTCAGATGGAGTGCTGGCTGCCGGTGCTGAATCGGGAGATCCCCCTCAAAGCTCATGTGCATCGGGCGGATGATATCTTTACGGCGATCCGTATCGCAAAGGAGTTCGATCTGCGTATGACGCTGGACCACTGCTCCGAAGGGCATTTGATCGCCGAGGAACTGGCGGCGGAAGGGTTTCCCGCCATTGTGGGACCGGATCTGGCCAGCCGGAGCAAGATCGAAGTACAGAATATGGCATTTAAAACAGTGGGAATCTTAAACAGGGCGGGCGTCATGACGGCGATAACCACGGATCATCCCGTGTCGTTGATCGCATCTCTGCCGATCTGCGCGGGACTGGCAGTGAAGTCAGGGCTGCCCCTGGAGGAGGGCTACCGATGCATAACGATCTATGCCGCGGAGATATGTGGTGTGGCCGACAGGGTGGGCAGCCTGGAAGTGGGAAAGGATGCGGACATTGCCGTTTTTACCGGCAACCCTATGGAGATCTTCACGGAGACACTGTACACCATCATAGACGGAAAAATCGTGTATGAGAGAGAAAACAAGGCGTGATTTTGTAACGGACCATGAGCGGGAGAGGTATTTTACGGATTGTGTTTCCTCCGGTTTACTGGTATAATGTCCACGGAAGCAACGTGTATTGCAAGTGGAGGCTGGTGTGAAAAACTGCGGAAGGCTCAGAGTGATTCTGCTTTCCTGCCTGGCAGCGGGACTGTTGTCCGGCTGCGGGGAGATACAGCAGGAGCCGGGAGAGACTGAGGATAGTACAATTGAAAAAAATCCATATGCGGGCGCAGTCAGCATGGAAGGCACTCCGGTGATAGATTATACGGTTCCCCGGTTTTTGCCTAACATTCTGGTGGACACAAGGGGATATTCTGCCGACGACAGGAAGCAGGCGGCGGTGAAGGGCAGGAAACTGCCGGAGGAGTTCAGTCTGGTGGATCTATTGACCGGAGAAGAGGTTTACAGGGGAGTGGTGGAGGAAGTCGTCTACCACGACGAACTGGGCCTTTACTCCGGCTATTTGGATTTCAGTGATTTTGGGCAGACAGGAAGCTATTATCTGGAATGTGATATTATCGGCTGCTCTACGTCCTTTGACATACAGGAAAAGTGTTATACGGATCTGTTTGCGGAGGTCTACGGTGTACTGGCTGACGATATTCGCCGGAAGGGCCTTGTTCTTTCGGAAGCTGTCGATCTGCTGGAAGCATATGAATGGTATGGGACCATTTTCCCGGATCAGGATGAAGATGAGATCCCCGATGTACTGAAGGAGCTGCAGGGCTGGATCTCCTACATGGAAGAAAACGGCGTGGAAGAGGAGGACGAGGCGCTGTATGCGGCCTTTCTGGCGAAGTTCAGTTACAATTATCAGAAGTTTGACCGGGGATATGCCACAGACTGTCTGAAACGGGCGTCTACGGTGTTCGGCCAGGCAAAGGAGGATACCGGCAGGGATTCTGACGTCTTTTTTGCCCTGACTGAACTATACCGTGCAACAGGGCGATATGCCTACCGGAAGCAAATCACAGCTCGCAAGAGCTTTTTCGCGGACAACAGCAGCTATCTGGAAGAACGTTCTTATCTCTATGGCGTCATGACTTATATTGCCACCAGACAGCGGGTAGATGTGGAGCTGTGCCATGATTTTACGGGAAATCTGATGGACCGGGCGGAGGAGATCTCCAAGCACTGCTCAGATATGACTCATCCCGTTGCGGCAAGGAACGACGGTTCCGCGGATTTGTTGAAAGATGCGGTGGAATTGTCATTTGCCAACTATATTACGAATAATTATCAATATACGGAGGTCATGGAGGATTTCCTGCATTACCTCATGGGCAGGAATAAGGAATCGGTCTGTTTCTATGAAAATGGGGAGGATAAGGGCGGCTATCTGCTGCTTTTTGCACAGCTGGCGGCCCTTCATGAAGCGGGGGAAGAGTGAATGGGAAAGGATCGTAAAAATATGAAGGTTGTAGTCTTGGCTGGAGGCACCAGCACGGAGCGGGATGTATCCTTAAGCTCCGGAAGCATGATTTACAAAGCGATGAAGGAGAACGGGCATCAGGCGGTCCTGTTGGACGTTTATCTGGGATACGAGGGTGACACGGAAGATATTTTCCGGCGGGAGGTGGACTGGGCGGCTGAGATAGGCGGCATCAGCGAGGAGAATCCCGATCTGGAGGAGATCAGGGCCCTGCGCAGGGATGGGGGGAAAAGCTTTTTCGGTCCCAATGTGCTGAAGCTCTGCGGTGAAGCAGACTGCGTGTTCCTGGCGCTGCACGGGGCAAACGGCGAGGATGGCAAGATCCAGGCCTGCTTTGAACTGCTGGGCATTCCCTACACGGGAACGGACTTTGTCAGCTCCGCCATGGCCATGGATAAGGGGATCACAAAGGACATTTTTAAGGCATGGAATATTCCCACACCTGTGGGTATTCGTCTGAAAAAGGGAGAAAAGGAGGAGGCAAAGGTGCCTTTTCCCTGTATCGTCAAGGCATGCTGCGGCGGTTCCAGCGTGGGAGTCTGTATTGCCCGAAATGAGGAGGAATACGATGCCGCCAAGGAAGAGGCTTTTCGGTATGATGACGAGGTGGTCATAGAGCAGTACATAGAGGGCAGGGAATTCTCGGTGGGCGTGATGGACGGGAAGGCCCTTCCTGTGATCGAGATAGCGCCCAAAGTGGGGTTTTATGATTATAAAAATAAATATCAGGCAGGGAGCACGGTGGAGACCTGTCCCGCCAAGCTGCCGGAGGAAAAGACGGCGGAGCTTCAGAGGCTTGCGGAGCAGGTGTTTCAGGCACTGCGCCTGAAGAGCTATGCAAGGATGGATTTCAGAATGAGTCAGGCGGGAGAAGTATTCTGCCTGGAGGCAAATACTCTGCCGGGTATGACTGCCATGTCTTTGCTTCCTCAGGAGGCTGCGGCGGTGGGAATAGATTTCCCCGCGCTGTGTGAAAAGATCTTGCAGAAAGGCGTGGAAGGAAAATGAATCTATCGGTCAGGGAAATCGTGGAAGCCTGCGGAGGAAAACTGGTATTGGGGGGAGCGCAGACAACACGGCGGCGGGAAACTGTCGATGAGCGGGGAAATGCCAACGAGCAGGAAATAATCAGCGTGCAGAGAAATATCGGTATGCAGGAAAAACAGCTGCCACAGGAAGAAGAGAGGCATCCCAGGACGGAGATTTGTGACACGCGTGTCAGTTCCGTGGTGATCGATTCCCGCAAGGTGGAGGCAGGAGGGGTGTTTATCGCCGTACCGGGAGAACGGGTGGACGGGCATCGGTTTGTCAGTCAGGCATTTGCGGCGGGGGTATGTCTTGCGGTGGTGCAGAAAACGCCGGAGCAGGTGCAGGAGGAGACAGGCGCGGACTGTTCCCGCTGGGGCAGCTATGTACTGGTGGAGGAATCCCTGCAGGCATTGAAGGACATAGCGGAGTATTATCGCAGGAAACTGGATATTCCCATTGTGGGGATTACAGGCAGTGTGGGAAAGACCAGCACAAAGGAATTCATTGCCGGGGTACTGGCGGAAAAGCTGAAGGTGTTAAAGACGGAGGGGAATTTCAACAATGAGATTGGAGTTCCCCTGACTCTGCTGCGCATCAGGGAGGAGCACGAGGCCGCTGTGGTGGAGATGGGTATCAGCGATTTCGGGGAGATGCACAGGCTCAGTAAAATGGTACGTCCTGACATATGTGTCATAACTAATATAGGACAGTGCCATCTGGAAAATCTAAAGACCAGGGACGGTATACTGAAGGCGAAGTCGGAGATATTTGACTTTATGTCGGAGGACGGGGAGATCTGTCTGAACGGGGAGGACGACAAATTGAGTTCCCTGCGGGAGGTGAAGGGCAGAAAACCCCACTTTTTCGGACTTGGCGGGAATCCCCTGGAGGAGGTCGCCGCTGGAAATATTGAGAGCCATGGACTGTGGGGAAGCGATGCGGTGCTGCAGCTTCGCGGAGAAATTCTAAATCTCACACTGAAGAATGACAAGGGAGATATTCTTCTCGGAGCCGTTAGGCTCCGTGGGATTGGTTTGTGCCGCCGGGAGGCGGCAGACCGGGATGTGAGAGTTCGGGAGGCAGCAGGAGAAGCGGTGGAGCTGCCGATACACGTTCCGCTGCCGGGAGTCCATATGGTGCTGAATGCTGCAGCAGCAGCGTGCGTGGCAGGGCTGTTCGGCCTTGAACCTGAGGAAATCAGGCGGGGCATCGCGGGAATAGAGCCTGTCAGCGGGCGGAATCACCTGATCCGCCTTCCTGAGTATACCCTGATCGACGACTGTTATAATGCAAATCCGGCGTCCATGCGGGCTGCCATTGATCTGCTGGCTATGGCGGATACTAAAAAGGTTGCCATATTGGGCGATATGTTTGAACTGGGGGAAGATTCCGACGCACTGCACGCAGGGGTAGGCGAGTATGCCGTAACGGCAGGCATTGACAGGCTGATCTGCGTGGGTGAGAATTCCCGACATACCTTCCATGCTGCGGTGGAGCATGGACCGGAAGCAATACAGCCGGTCTATTTTCCGGACAGAGAAGCGCTGTTAAAGGCGCTGGAAGAGAAACAGGAGGAATACATTCCGAAAGGAAGTACGGTGTTAATTAAAGCATCCCATGGTATGGAGTTTACGGAGGTGTTGAAGTTTCTGCAGGAGAGAAGTGTGAGAAGAATTTCTAATGCTCATGCCAGAGGGCATTTCGCAAAGAAATTCTAATCTCACACTGAAGAATCGCAAGGGAAGCGATTCTTCTCAGAGTCGCAGACTCCGTGGGATTGGTTTGTGCCGTCGCTGGCGGCATGACTGGAAGCGTGACAGTTCACGCTTATGCGAAGTGACGGCGGCAGCTGACAGCCGCAGCCTGTAACAAGCGGAGAGAACAGCTTTGAACGGTTAAAGAGGAGTATGATCAGAGATCATACTCCTCTTTTAATGCAAAGTATCTTTCTTTTATTATGCCGAATACATAACTTCCCAGATTTTTCCTGATATCCTTTTCCAACTGTTCAGGATAAATGGGTGTACCGAAGTCGATGACGACGGTGGCCTTTTTGACCTTGGGCAGATGTTCCTCAAAGACCTGGGCCGTATTTACCAGCGTCAAAGGCACAATGGGAACGCCGCCCTTTTCGGCAATCTTGAAGCTGCCATCCTTAAAGGGCAGAAAAGTATCGTTTACCTTATTGCGGGTGCCTTCTGGAAAGATGCATAGGGAATAACCGTTTTTGACCTCTTCCACACCGGCAAGGATAGTCTTTAACCCTTCCCGGATATTCTTCCGGTCCAGGAACAGGCAGTGTATGTTTTTCATCCAGAGAGACAGGATGGGGGCTTTTTTCATTTCCAGCTTTGCAACATAGCCTGTGACACGGGGAAAAAGCGTACAGGTCAGCACAATGTCAAAAAAGCTGCGGTGGTTGCCGGCGTACAGGACGGCGGTATCTGTGGGGATATTTTCCCGACCTTTGACAATGACCCTTGTACCGGCAAGGGCGGTAATACAGCGGAATCCCCAGGACACCAGCGCCATGGAGCTGCGGGCCTTCAGCTGTGGATCAAATTTTCCGATGATCCATTCCACAAAGAGAACCGGCAGGGAAAGAATCAAATAGAGAACCAGATACAGGACGATCACAATAAAGCGAATCATAGGATAACCTCACCCTTAAACAGCTATGTAATAATTATATACAGTTTAGCATAAATATAAGCAAAAGTAAAAGGTTTATGCGAGGCGACATTGAAAAAGAGGCGGATCACCATGAGGTGCATACTGTGCCTGCTGGCGGCGGCAGCTGTACTGCTGACAGGCTGCACCTACCTAAGCGACGAGAAGATCAAGCTGCGGGACCTGGATTTTACGGTTCTCAGTGAGGAGAAAATTCCGGAGGAGCTGAAGGAGCTTATAGAGGAGAGAAAAAGCGCTCCCTTTCAGATCACTTACACGGATAATGTAAATTTGTACATATGTATCGGCTACGGGGAACAGAAAACCGGAGGCTACAGTATCGCGGTGGAGGAGCTGTATCTGACGGACAGCAATATTTATGTGAATACCAGCCTTTTGGGGCCGGATGCGGAGGATAAGAGCAACAAGACGCCGTCCTATCCCTATATCGTACTGAAAACGGAGTTCCTGGAACAGACGGTGATATTTGAATAAAACTGAAAATAAGTGTAGTTATGAAGGTCTCCGTGAATGTGGGGACCTTTCGTTTTCTGGCGCGTTAATTGTAGCTCTTGCAGGTCTGATATATCGAATCTGCAGGGACAAAAGAAAATAGCCGCTGCTATCCCACCAGTAGCAACGGCTGACGCTGAAAAGCGTTAAAAGTTAAACGGGGGTAGAGCCGCTTCTATGGCTTTCCCTTTTCATATTTATACTAACATGAAAGAAAATCTTTTGCAAGCCTTTTTATGACTGTGACAAAAAGTAACAGGAGTATAGGTTGTAAGAATAATTGCGGAAGCCTATTGAAAATGAGAAATATATATGATACAATCATGTACAAGGGAAACCATAGAGCAAAAGGCGGCTTTACCCTCCCGATCATTCGGAGGGTGTAACAGCCCTCCGGTCGAAAGAAAGGAGGGCGATACAATGTATGTTACATATGCGGACCTGTTCCAATTATTGATACTCATTGTAGCTCTTGCAGGTCTGATATATCGGATCTGCAGGGACAAAAGAAAATAGCCGCTGCTATCCCACTAGCAACGGCTGACCTCATATAGAGGTGGTACAATGCATTTAAGAGGGTAGAGCCGCTTCTGTGGCTTTCCCTTTTCATATTTATACTAACATGAAAGAAAATCTTTTGCAAGATTTTTATTATCATTGCCAGAGCTCTGCATCTGCGATATAATGACAGCATAATCAGCATTATATACAGGAAGGGGGAACAGACCATGGGTTTGCTGACAATAGGTGACAGATCGTACAGGATAGGAGTGATTGGGGGGGGTATATTGAGCTTGACGGAATCGAACTGCGGCACGATATGTTCCATGTGGTATGTCCTTATGGCATAGGAGATACCCTTTACGCTGCAGCCCTGATACAGAGCTTTAAGAGATATCATGGTTTGACGCAGAAAGTCTGTCTGATTGTGCAGGAGGGACACAGCCAGATACCGGACTGGTTTGAAGCAATAGATGTAAAAATTGTTTCAAATGAATTGGTAGATGTATTAAAATCATTTTGTGTTGCAACAGGGGCTTGGGAATTCAAGAATCTATTATACGGACACTTCCATCGAGACAGTAATGGAGGGCTTCTTCCGGAATTTTTCCAACATAATTTATCAGATTTTCCGGCGCGATATCGGGAATTTGTATTTCGACTTCCGCAGGATTGTGAATTAGAAGAACCGAAGATCGTGCCTCAGAGAGAGTTATTTGAAGCTTTGATAGAGAAATATAGTATCGGTGAGCACACCGTAATTCTTATGCCTTACGCGTATTCCATGGGCTTACTTTCCGATGCTTTCTGGGAAGAAGCCGCCGACTTATTAACGGATATGGGCTATACGGTATATACAAATGTAAAGGACGACAGTGAATTTCCCATTGCGGGAACTACCGCGATATGCGCGGATATTGCCACTATGGCGGCATTGTGCGAAAGATGCAGAATGGTGATCGCGCTTCGCAGCGGAATATGCGATGTACTTTATTTTACGGAGACAAGGCTGATCACCATAAACGGACAGGATCTTATCAGCCAATGGAATGCAGAAAAAAGTAACCGGAAAAGGCATATTTATAATTTTCAGGTAAAGGAGTGATTTGCCATGGAAATAGAATATGTTATCGTACAGGCGGGCGGAAAGGGAACCAGACTAAAGCATCTTACAGAGAACAAACCCAAGGCGCTGGTCCCGGTGAATAATCTGCCGCTGATTTTTCACTTGTTTGCGGAATTTCCGGATAAAAAATTTATTATTATTGCGGATCACAAGAAAGAAGTTCTCAGGGAATATATGGAATGCTTCGCAACTGTTAAATATTTGATCGTGGATGCGCAGGGGACAGGAACGTGCGCGGGAGTTGGAAAAGCGCTGAATTACCTGGATGAGAATACGCCGTTCCTGCTGATATGGTCGGACCTGATACTGCCAAAAGGATTTTCTCTGCCTGAGGAGCGGCAGGACTATATCGGAATCTCACAGACCTTTCCATGCCGCTGGAGCTATGAGAACGGACGTTTCAAGGAGGAAAGATCGACAGAGCATGGGGTGGCGGGATTTTTCATCTTTACGGACAAGTCAAAGCTGGAAGGTGTTCCAGACAGCGGGGAGCTGGTGCGCTGGATGCAGGGCGAAGCTTTGTCCTTAAAAGAGCTTGGTCTTGCGGGAACAAGAGAATTTGGCGTTATAGAAGAATACAATAAGCTGGAAAAGGACAGATGCCGTCCCTTCAATAAAGTAACAATACGGGATGACGTAGTGCTCAAGGAAGGGATCGACGAGCAGGGGAAAAAGCTTGCGGTCAGAGAAGCAGCGTGGTACAAGGCGGCCGGCAGGGCAGCCGTTCAGGAAGAGCAAATGATGCTTCCGCGGATATATGGAACAGATCCCCTGGTCATGGAACGGATACACGGGAAAAATATTTATGAATATGACAGCCTCTCTTATTCTGAAAAGAAGGATATTCTGGACAAGCTTATCGGGGCATTGAAGAGCTTACATGATTCTGCACATATTCCGGCAGACCCTTTCAGCATGAGAGAAGCGTATTACCGTAAAACAGTGGCGAGGCTGAATACTATCCGGGATCTGGTGCCATTTGCAGACAGGGAAAAGATCATCGTCAATGGGAAAGTATGCAGGAACGTTTTTTTCCATAAAAGAGAGCTGGAGTCCCGGCTTGCCGGGATCAGGTGCGAATCCTTCTGCCTGATCCACGGGGACTGTACTTTTTCCAATTTGATGCTCAGGGAAGATGGCAGTCCTGTGCTGATCGACCCCAGAGGTTATTTTGGCTATACGGAGATTTTCGGCGACCCGTTATATGACTGGGCGAAGCTGTATTATTCCATTGTGGGGAATTATGACAGATTCAATCTGAAGGAATTTGAATTGAAGATCATGGAAGAAGGGATAACGCTGAAAGTTCAGTCCAATCATTGGGAAGATATGGAAGAGGATTTTTTCCGGCTGACACGAGCCTCAGAGCAGGAGATCAAGCTGATACACGCAGTTATCTGGCTGTCGTTGACTACATATGCGTGGCAGGACTTTGACTCGATCTGCGGAGCGTTCTATAACGGGTTATACTACCTGGAGGAGGTCTTATGATACAGTACTTTGAAAAACAGCTGCAGACGATCAGAGATTCTGTCAGTTCCATGGACGTTTCCGCATTTTTAAGACTGGTTGACAATGCAATGGCAGTACTTTCACGTGGAAACAAGGTGATCATATCCGGATTGGGAAAGAATGTGCCCATTTGTGAGAAGGTTGTAGGTTCTATGATCTCTCTGGGAATGAACGCCTTTTTCATGCACACAAATTCGGCAGTACATGGTGACCTGGGGGCTGTTAAGGATGGCGATCTGGTAATACTTTTAAGCAAGAGCGGAGAAACAGTGGAGTCGGTTTATCTTGCTGAATTGCTGGTGAAAAGAAACGTGGATCTGTGGCTTCTGACCTTCAATAAGAAAAGCACCCTGTCAGAAAAGGTGTCAAACAAAATCATTCTGGATCTGGAGCAGGAGGGCGACCCATGGAATGTGATGCCAAACAATTCCACCACTATAAATCTGATAGTACTGCAGGGTCTTGTGATGCAGCTTGCCGAGAGGGAACAGCTTGATATCAGAGAACTGAAAAGAAACCATCCGGGCGGATATATTGGGGAATTATTGAAAAGAAATGACCAAGGAAGAATGATCAAAGGGGAATGATAATGGATAACGGGAAGGAGATCGTACTTTCGGCGCTGGCCCACACATGGATCCTGGATCTGGATGGGACGCTTGTGAAGCATAATGGCTATAAGATTGACGGGAGAGACACCCTGCTGCCTGGCGCTAAGGAGTTTCTGGAAAGAATACCCCGGAGGGATATGATCATTTTTATGACGTCACGGGAAGAAAGCTTCAAAGGACTTACAGAAAGCTTTTTAACGGATAATGAGATACGGTTTGACCGGATCATCTATGGTGTGCCCTATGGAGAAAGAATTGTGATAAATGATAAAAAGCCTTCCGGGCTGGAAACGGCGATTGCTGTCTCCGTGACAAGGGATGCGGCGGAAAAGCCGGAGATTCGGATCGAGAAGGAGCTATGATCAGATTCAACTTCTGAATCTTGTATGGCGGATTTTCTGCGCGCATGGTATAATGATTCTGCTGATGCAGAATCCAAGGCTATAGTAACAGCCTTGTCGCCGCTGACGCGGCGCATTATACTTACCCATGGCTTGAAAATCAAATGTCTGCATCGCAGCCGCTTGATTTTCTGCGCGCATGGTATAATAGCCGCAAAGGAAAACAAAGCGCAGAAAGATTCTTCGGAGGTGCGCCCATGCTGTTGATCAAAAACGGATATATCATAGACCCTAAATCGGGCTGGGACGGAAATTATGACATTCTGATCGAGAAGGATACCATTGTTAAGATCGGGAAAGGACTGGAGGCGCCTGCTGGGAAATGTCTTGTGATAAATGCAGAGGGGCTTCTGGCGGCGCCGGGGCTGGTGGATGTGCATGCCCATTTTAGAGAGCCGGGTTTTACCGATAAAGAGGACATTACCACCGGTGCCGCCGCTGCTGCCAGGGGAGGCTTTACCAGCGTGGTCCTTATGGCCAACACAAAGCCGCCGGTGGATAATCTTGAGACTTTAGAATATGTGATGAGGCGGGGGGCGGAGACCGGCATCCATATATATACCTGCGCCAATGTGACCATGGGGATGCAGGGGAAGGAGCTGACTCCCATGCGGGAACTGGCGGAAGCGGGAGCAGTGGGCTTCACTGATGACGGCATTGCCTTAAACGACGTGGGAATAGTGCGGGACGCAATGAAGAATGCGGCGGCTCTGGATGTGCCCATAAGCTTTCATGAGGAGGACCCGGCGCTGATAGAGAACAACGGCATCAACCGGGGCAGGGCAAGTGAATATTTTGGCGTCGGCGGTTCCCCCAGGGAGGCGGAGTATACCATGGTGGAGCGGGATCTGCAGATAGGGTTGGAGACGGGGGCAAGTATTGATATTCAGCACGTCAGCGCCAGAGAGACCGTGGAACTGATACGGAGAGCAAAGGAAAAGGGCAAGAACATCCATGCAGAGGCAACGCCCCACCATTTTACCCTGACGGAGGAAGCGGCTGTGAAATACGGCGCCCTTGCCAAGATGAATCCACCCCTGCGTGAGGAAGCGGACAGGCAGGAGATCATCAGGGGACTGGTGGACGGTACGATAGACCTGATTGCCACAGACCATGCTCCCCATATAGCGGCGGAAAAGGCAAAGCCTGTCACCGAGGCGCCCAGCGGCATTATCGGGCTGGAGACGGCGCTGGCGCTGGGCATTACAGAGCTTGTGGACGGGGGCTACCTTACTATGAGGCAGCTTCTGACGCTGATGAGCACAAATCCCGCAAATCTGTATCATTTGAATGCAGGTTATCTGGCGGAGGGCGGTCCTGCCGATGTGATCCTCATTGATACTACGGCGGACTGGATCCCCTCGGAATATGCTTCCAGGGCTTCCAATACTCCCTTTACCGGCTGGACCCTGAAGGGAAAAGTAGTGACTACGATCTGCGGCGGCAGGGTGGTGTACACAGATAACGCAGCCGCTGAGAGGCAGCGCATCAGGGCGTAAGCAGCGCGGCAGAAAGAAATAACGCGGCTGCGGTGAGATAGCGCGACAGGGCAGGGAAAGCCAGCATTAAGATAAAAAATGCCAGAAAAGATTTTGCAGGAGCTGCTGTCGGAAAAACAGTATAGAAAGGCGGATTTGTAATCATGAAGGAAAAACAGTCGGCGGTGGTGCTTTCCCAGAGGGAGATCGCACCGGCAATCTATGATATGTGGATAGAGACTTCCCTGGGGGCCCAGGCAAAGCCGGGACAGTTTCTGTGCATTTATCCCAGGGACAGAAGCACGCTGCTTCCCCGGCCGATCAGCATCTGCGAGGTGAGGGAGGACAGGAAGGCGCTCCGTATAGTGTACCGCACGGTGGGGGCGGGAACCACGGAGTTTTCCGCCTATAAAGAGGGAGAGACCATTGACATTATGGGAACGCTGGGAAACGGTTTTCCGGTGGAAAAGGCCGATACAGGGAAGGTTTTTCTCATGGGCGGCGGCATCGGCATCCCGCCTCTTCTGGAGCTGGCAAAGCAGATAACGAATATTATTATCGTCCAGGACATTATTATAGTCCTTGGTTACCGGGACGCAAATACCTTCTTAAAGGAGGAATTTGAAAGGTACGGCAGGGTGTACATTGCTACGGAGGATGGCAGCGTCGGGACGAAGGGAAATGTCATGGACGCCATCCGTGAGAACGGCCTGGAGGCGGACAGAATATTTGCCTGCGGTCCCATGCCCATGCTCCGGGCGGTCAAGGCATATGCCGGAGAGCGGAAGCTGAAGGCATATATCTCCCTGGAGGAGCATATGGCCTGCGGCGTGGGAGCCTGTCTGGGCTGTGTGGTAAAGACAAAGGAGAAGGATCGGCATTCTCATGTACATAATGCCCGCATCTGTACTGACGGGCCGGTGTTTGAAGCGGAGGTATTGGAAATATGAATACACAGGTGACGATCGCGGGAGTGACCTTTAAAAATCCCGTTATGACAGCGTCCGGAACCTTTGGCTCCGGCATGGAGTACGGGGAGTTTGTGGACTTGAACCGGCTGGGGGCGGTGGTGACCAAGGGTGTGGCAAATGTGCCCTGGGAGGGAAATCCTACGCCCAGGGTGGCGGAGGTCTACGGGGGGATGCTGAACGCCATCGGGCTGCAGAATCCGGGAATAGATGTGTTTATGGAAAGGGATATTCCCTTCCTGAAGCAGTATGACACCAGGATCATTGTGAATGTCTGCGGCAGGACAGTGGAGGATTATGTGGAGGTGGTGGAGCGCCTGGGGGAAGAACCGGCAGTCTCCATGCTGGAGATCAACGTTTCCTGTCCGAATGTGAAGGAGGGAGCTATCGCCTTCGGCCAGAAGGCGGACGCCCTGTACGGCATCACGGAAGAGATCAAAAGGCACGCCAGGCAGCCTGTGATCATGAAGCTCAGCCCCAACGTCACGGATATTACGGAGATGGCGAAGGCCGCGGAAGCGGCAGGAGCAGACGCCCTGTCTCTGATCAACACCATCACCGGTATGAAGATCGACATACATAAACGTAAATTCGCCCTTGCCAATAAGACCGGGGGCATGAGCGGACCGGCCATCAAGCCTGTTGCAGTCCGCATGGTGTACCAGGCGTCTCATGCGGTAAAGATACCCATTATCGGCATGGGCGGCATTGCAACGGCGGAGGATGCGGTGGAATTCCTGCTGGCAGGAGCCAGCGCCGTCAGCATCGGGGCTATGAACTTTGTGGATCCCTATACCACAGTGAAGGTGGTGGAGGGCATTGAGGCTTATATGAGGCAGTATGATGTGGAAAATGTTACGGATCTGACAGGTGCGGTATAGCGCGCCTGTTCTTTTTCGCCGGATGACTTCATATATATACTAATACCAGTATATATGCGGAGGTATCTTTGTGGAACTGATAAAGAGAAACATACATATGGACCGCGTGAAAACGGAGGCGGTCACACAGTTTACCCTGGAGGACGATTTGAATATACCGGACAGCAAGCCGGATGTCAACACCCTGAATCTGGAAAAGGGAGAGGTCATTATTGATGAGATCAGGCCCGGAACAGATTTTGTAAATGTGAGAGGGTATCTGGCGTACGTGGTACTCTACCATACCCAGGAGGAGGGCAGCAGCCTTGTGACCCTTGAAGGGCGGGTGCCTTTTGATGAAAGGGTAAATCTGCGGGGAGCGGTGCCTGCGGATAATGTGAGTGTGGATGGTGCTGTGGAGGACCTGACAGTCAGCATGATAAACTCCCGAAAGCTGAACATTCAGTCGCTGATAACCCTGTCGGCAAAGGTGGAGGAGCTTTATGACGAGGAGGCTCCCGTGACGGTACACGGGGATGAAAAGGCGGAATACCGCCGGATGCCGCTGGAAATAGCCCAGATCGCCATTTGTAAGAATGATATTTTCCGGCTGAAGGAGGAGATCAGCCTGCCCTCCAACTACCCTAATATTTTCCAGGTACTCTGGGATGATATATCTCTGGGAGATATGGATTTTAAAGTGTTGGAGGAGAAGCTGGCACTTTCGGGAGATGTGCATGTGTTTATTCTGTACGAAGGGGAGGGAGAAGATCATCCCATTCGCTCCTTTGAGACTACTATTCCCTTCAGCGGCGTCCTGGAGTGCCACGGCTGCAGGGAAGGTATGCTGCCGGATATCCGATGCCGTCTGGGGCAAAAGGAACTGGCGGTGCGCCCGGACTTTGACGGAGAGGAGCGCAGCATCGGTCTGGAGCTGGTGCTGGATTGCACGATACGCATTTATGAGGAAGAAGAGGTGGAGATCATTTCCGATATTTACGGCGTTTCCAATGAAATCGGCACAGTGACCCACAGGGCCGATCTGCGGCAGCTGCTGGCAAAGGTCACGGGTAAGACCAAGGTGACGGACCATATCCGTGTAAAGTCGGGAAATGTTCTGCAGCTGCTGCACAGTGAAGGGACGGTGGCGCTGGAGCATCAGACGGTGGTAGAGAACGGTATTCTGCTTCAGGGCAGCCTTACTGTGAAGGTCATGTATATCACAGGGGAGGATGAGGCTCCCTATGGCTGTACCCAGGCCCAGATCCCCTATCAGTACACCCTTGAGGTGCCGGATATCACGCCGGAGGATATTGATACGGTCCAGGGTACGGTGGAACAGCTGCAGGTGACCATGCTGGACGGCGAGGAGATGGACGTAAAGGCTGTACTGAGCTTTTCCACGGTAGTGTTTAAGACCATTCCCGTGGAGTTGATAAGCCAGGTGACCGTTTCGCCTTTGGATACGGGAAAAATGAGTAATCTGCCGGGCATGGCGGTATAT
The DNA here is from genome assembly GCA_023663285.1 of Bacillota bacterium. Classification (GTDB taxonomy): domain Bacteria; phylum Bacillota; class Clostridia; order Lachnospirales; family Lachnospiraceae; genus Acetatifactor. Next base: position 34,412 of record JAMPHT010000011.1, on the reverse strand, counting down.
ATGGTCAAAGAGGGAGATAACCTGTGGAATATCGGCAAGAAATATTATGTCCCGGTGGAATCCATGCGGAAGATGAACAGCCTGGAGAGCGATGAACTGAAGCCGGGCCAGAAGCTTTTGATCGTGAAGGGCAGCTGAGGACAGCCATAAAAAGGGGGACGCGAAACGTCTCCCTTTTTGCCCTTTAGGCGCATAATACATAAAACGGAACTGCCACCCTGGCGGATATGTCATCCTCCTCTGCAGCAGTTCCGCATATTTGTATTATTCAGTCACAGCCTTATTCGCTGCAGCAGCCATGTCGTCAAAGCCCTTCATGACAGCGTCATATGTCTGCTGGGAAATGTCAGGAAGCTTGCCGCCCCATGTCTTTTCCGCCTGCTTGTAGCCCTTCTGGAAAGCCTCGCGCATCTCTTCGATCTTGTCGGGGTCGCCGCCGGTCAAAGCGGTGGCAAAATCCAGGATTCTGCTGGAGGTCTGCTTTACGCCCCAGTAACCGTCCTCGGAAATGTCCTCCTGGGCCTGTAATTTGGTGGCAGCGTCTACGGTATAATTCCCGGATCTTAAGAACTGCCACATATTGGTGGCCTTGCCGAAAGCCTCCGTCTGTCCGGACATCATCTTTTCTACCAGAGTACGAAGCTGCTGGGTACGTGCTTCAGCGTCAGCCTTCAGCTTGTTGACCAGATCGGTGTTAGGCTTATAGGTTTTCTTGGCGGAATCGGATACAGCCTCCTTGGAAGGCTCGTATACAACGCCGGTCTCCGCAGCAGAAGAGCTCTCTGCCTTGGTGTTTGTGTCCTGCTTTTCCGCAGCTTTTACGCTTTCCGTAGTGGAATAGTCATAAGCGGATGCAGCCTGAACTTGTGATGTAATTCCGTTTACACTCATTGGGATCCCTCTTTTCTGGCGGTATTACGCCGTTTTGTCGTCCATGTCGGACGCATCATCCATGATTTGGTACTTTATATTTCGGCAAGTACAGGGGAAAAATTTAGCCCTCTGACGAAATATTTCTTATATTTATGACAAGCTTGTTCCCGGACAGAAGCTCTCCTGCCAGCAGCAGACGATAGGTGATGCTGATCCGGGCCTCGGTGTCCGTCCACAGGCATTTTAAAGCTTGCGTACATACCTCCAGCCGCAGGGCGCCATAGGCTGTGGCATAGTCCGTGGGATGGGTCTGCCCCGGTTCAAAGATCATGCGGGAATGAATACTGCCCTTTCGGGAAAGCTCCAGTACATTGTCTCGAAGCTTCATAGTATTTGAGGTCAGGGCTTTCGACTCGGCGTCCTGTTCCTGATAGAGGAGATAGCGGCAGCCGTTTCTCTCAAAATATTGTCCCGTGGTCCGATAGTCGGTCACTGTCTCTTTTCCGCTGCCGTCGTCCCAGGTTCCGGCCACGGTTATTTCCACATCTCTGTTCACGTCTAATAATCCTCGATATTCACTGTCTTTGCCGAAAGAATACCATAATTGATGATGGAGTTGGCAAAGCGGACGAATTTTTCCGCCTTGTCGCTGACATAAAACAGGTATTGGCTGCTGCCCAGGCCCGGTTCCTCAGCGTTTAGCATATCCGCCTCAGCCAGCATCTGCTTCAGCTCTATGGCAGTTTCATAGGCCGGATTTACCAGCGTCACCTTTTCACCTATGATCCTGCCTAAGGTGGAACGGATCAGGGGATAGTGGGTGCAGCCTAAGATCAGGGTGTCAATATCGATGTCGATCAGCTCTGTCAGATAACGGCGGGCGATCTCATCCGTCACCGGGTCTTTCCAGAGTCCTTCCTCTACAAGAGGGACAAAAAGCGGACACGCTTTTTCGTAGATGGTGACGGCGCTGTTTAAGTTGGTTATGTATTTGGTGTACATCTGGCTGCTGATGGTGGCCTCTGTGGCAATGACGCCGATACGTCCGTTGCGGGTCACCTCCGCTGCGGTCTTTGCCCCCGGCTTTATCACGCCTATGATAGGGATGTCAATATCCTTTTCCAAAGTATCCAGGGCGTAGGCGCTGGCAGTGTTACAGGCAACTACGATGGTTTTGACCTGAAAGGTCCGCAGGAAACGGACGATCTGTTCCGAGTAGCGGGTCACCGTCTCCTGTGACTTGCTGCCGTAGGGCACTCTTGCGGTATCTCCGAAATAAATGATTTTTTCGTTGGGAATCTGACGCATGATCTCCCGTGCTACGGTAAGTCCGCCCACACCGGAATCAAAGATCCCGATAGGAGCGTCCCTGCGCATCAGTTCTTTGTTGATCTGTCCCATGAAAAAGCCTCCCATAAAGCGTTCAGCTCGGTGAGCAGTCTGCTGCGGAAGCGGATGCTGCTGCGGTCTGTTCCCAGAAGCTCCAGATAAAGTCCGGCGTCAAAGGATTCCGGGTCCGCCGAAATGCTTTCCCCGCCGTTTTCGTCCTCACAGATAATGCTCACGGTGTCCGGGGTCAGGGTGAGACCGGGATAAAACAGCCCCCACCAGCCAAGCGCTGCGCACATTGCTGTTATGATACGTATTCCGTTCTTTACTTTCTTCATGCAATGACCTGCCTTTCCAATACGGTTGTATTGTACAAGTATTGCCGAAGATCTGCGATCTATACCGGATCAGGGCGCGGTCACTTTCTTTTTTCTCTCTCAAGCCGTATCCGGCGGATAATTGCCTGTTCCTGATTGTCGATATGGGTCTTTGCAGCTTCCGCCGCCGTTTTTTTGTCTTTGTTTACAATGCTCTGATAGATTATTCTATGCTCATCCACCAGGGTTTCATGCTGACTGGTGTCTTTGATATATTCAAACCGGTAACGGTACATCTGCTCGGAAAGGTTATTGACCAGCTGGATCAGCCGCTGGTTGCCGGTTGCCAGGACAATAATGTCATGGAGCGCCACGTCTGCATGGGCTATTTCCTTTGCGTCCGCAGTTCTGACGGCGGCTTCAAAGCTTTCGCAGGCCAGCCGCAGGGCTTCCAGCTCTTCCGCGGTGATGCGGTCGCAGGCAAGCTCTACACACAGGGCGTCCAGAGCCCGCCTGACCTCAAGAACATCGTTCATGCTCTTTTCTGTGATCTGGGCTACCTCTGCACCCTTGCGGGGAACCATGGTGACAAGACCTTCAAGCTCCAACCTGCGAATGGCTTCCCTGATAGGAGTGCGGCTGACGCCAAGCCGATCGGCCAGGTGGATCTCCATGAGCCGTTCACCGGGCTTTAGTTCGCCCAGAAGGATCGCCCGCCGGAGAGTATTGCAGACGACATCCCGCAGCGGCAAAGACTCATCCATATCTAACTGTAAGAAATCCTGCATATTGAATACCTGTGCCTTTCTTTTGCCGCGCCATGGCCGACATTGTCATTACGCCCTCATATTCTTATATTCTTAAGCTGTTGACAGGAACAGTCAGAAAGACCTGTTTTGCAAGCCCTTCCGTCTTCAGCTGCCGAAAACCGTTCTCCGCGGCAGCTTTTTCGGTGAAAATGCCGAACACCGTGGGACCGCTGCCGCTCATCAGGCTGGCTGCAGCGCCCAGCTCCAGCATTCTTCCTTTGATGGCTTCAATGACCGGATATGCGGGGATCGTCACGGACTCCAGCACATTTTCCATACGGCTCAAAACGCCTGCCAGACTGCCCTCCCGGATAGCGGCCACACCTCCGTCGATGTCGGGATGATGTCGAATACCTGCGGAATCCAGATGCTCATAAACATATTTTGTGGAGACGCTGATATCCGGCTTCGCTATCAGTATATGGCAGGAGGGAAGCGGGGGCAGAGCAGTCAGCTGTTCGCCGATGCCCTCTGCAAGGGCGGTACCGCCGAGAATGCAGTAGGGAACGTCTGCTCCTATGGAAACGGCGAGATCCATCAACTCCCGGTGGGGGACATTCAGGCCGAAGAGAACGTTCATAGCCTTCATGGTGGCTGCAGCGTCGGCGCTGCCTCCGGCCATACCGGCGGCGACAGGGATATTTTTCCGCAGATGGATGCCCACGCCCCACCCATTCAGAGAGTAGGTCTCCTCCATCAGGCTGGCCGCCCTGAGAATCAGGTTGTCCTCCGAAGGGGGGAGCTCGTCAGAGTCCGTCGTCAGCACATTGGACCCCTCCGTTATCCTCAAGGTCAGCTCATCCTTAAGGTCGATGGACTGCATGATCATTTTCACCTGATGATAGCCGTTTGGCAGTTTCCCGATAACATCCAGGCCAAGATTGACTTTTGCATATGCTTTTATCGTATAATGATTCATATTGTCTATTTGATGGGTTTTGCGCCGGCTTTTTCCTGAGCGGCTTCCATGAGTCTCTTAAAACGGCCCTTCTTCTTGACGGGCTGGGCCTCCGTTTTCCCATGGAGTCCTTTTACGTTGAGGACATAAATACCGCTGACCACAGCCTTTACCTCTTTTTTGACAGGAACGGACTCAAAAATCTTTTCGTCGCAGATCAGGGAAAGGATCTGCGGCCCTATCTTTGCCTTGATAATGGGAAGCTTGGAGCCCCGCATGGCCTTGGGGGTCTGGTCGATGACCATCTGGGGCAGCCCGGACTCCCGCAGCTTCATTCTCTTTTTGTCAATGACCAGCATGGAGACGGTCTGTTTGTTAGCCTCCAGCATTTCCTGTTGTTCCGCCTGTTTCTTCTGCATCTTCTTTCCGAGAAAATACAGAGCGGCAATGATTGCGACGAGCACCACTGCGATCACGATCAATACGATTACCCATGTTTTCATATTAAAATGCCTCCTGTGTATACTATATTCTAGCACAGGTGGCGGCCGGTAGGCAACAGGACTTTTACAGGATTTTTACACATTTTTGACCGATATGTGGTATAATAACCAAAACTTCGGTGAAAAGGCAGGGACGGATTCTGAATGGATAACATGAACGCTGTGTGGGAGATCATATCTTTTGGGCTGGGCGGCCTGTTTTTCTGCAATCTGCTGTTTTCCGTCGTCATTGTGTTCTTTGAGCGGCGGGACCCAAAGAGCGTGTGGGCGTGGCTGCTCCTGCTTCTTTTCCTGCCGGGTGTAGGGTTTATTTTTTATCTGCTTCTGGGCGGGGATATGCACAAGCGTAAAATGTTTCGGGACAAGGAGCTGGAGGAGGATATACATCATATCATCCGCGACCAGAAAACCAGACTTCAAGGGAGCGCCGACAGGGAGAAAAAGCCGGATATCGCGGGCTATACAGACCTTATCATGTACAATATGGAAACGGCGGACGCTATCCTGCTGGAGGAAAATGATATCGATATCTTCACGGACGGAAATGAGAAATTTGACGCTCTGATCGCGGATATGGAGAAGGCGGAGCATTTCATTCATCTGCAGTATTATATCATCCGCAATGACGTGCTGTTTCAGAGGATCGCGGAGGTGCTGAAGCGGAAGGCGGCGGAGGGCGTGACGGTGCGCATACTGTTTGACGGCATGGGCTGCCGGGGCACAAAGCGCAGCTGCTGGAAACAGCTGGAGGCGGCAGGGGTCCATACGGCGGAGTTTTTCCCGGCCATACTGGGCAGGCTGCAGCTTCGTATCAATTACAGGAATCACCGGAAGATCGTGGTGATCGACAATAAGACGGCCTATGTGGGAGGCTTTAATATCGGCAGGGAATACATCGGACTGGATGAAAAATTCGGCTATTGGCGGGATACCCATCTGCGCATCCGGGGAACCGGCGTCATGGGCCTGCAGCTTCGCTTTGTCCTGGACTGGGATTACGCAGCAGGAGAGCATCTGGCACAGGAGGAAGAATGGTTCAGGGAGCCGCCTGTGGGGGAGCGGGATCACTGCGACGTGCAGATCATCAGCAGCGGGCCGGACAATTCTCTGCAGCAGATCAGGGATAATTACATCAGGCTGATCACCAAGGCAAAAAAGCGGATCTGCATCCAGACGCCCTATTTTATCCCGGACGAGGCAGTGCTGACCGCTCTGCTCATCGCGGTGCGGTCCGGCATCGAGGTCAACCTTATGATACCCTGTAAGCCGGATCATCCCTTTGTGTACTGGGCGACCTACTCCTACATGGGACAGCTGCTGAACGCAGGGGCAAACTGTTACATTTACGAAAACGGGTTTTTGCACAGCAAGGGGATCGTCTTAGACGGCGAGGTATTCTGCTATGGCACCGCCAACATGGATATTCGCAGCTTTGCGCTGAACTTTGAGGTAAACGCGGTGGTGTACAGCGCGGAGAAAGCCGGGGAGATGGAGCGCCTGTTCCAGGAGGACTTAAAGCATTGCACCCAGGTCACAAGAGATCTCTATGCGGCCCGAAAGCTGAAGCTCCGCTTTAAGGAGCAGGTGTGCAGGCTGATGTCGCCATTGTTGTAATTGCAAAAAGTCCGGCGGCATGGTATGATGATAGACAAAGTGTTTTGACTATAGCGAACAGAGAGCGAGGAGATCATGAAAAAGAGATTTGCGGGTATCATTGCCGCGCTGACGGCGGCAGTTCTGTTGTCGGGCTGCGGAAGCGACACGGACAAGCCGCTGGATCAGATGAAGGTGGACAGGTATGTGACGCTGGGAGATTACAGCAGCTTTGAGGTCACTGTGGATGTGATCGGGGTGGACGAGGAAGAACTGAAAGATCTGATGAGCAACACTTATATCAATTATGTCACACCGGAACACGGAGGGATCACGAACCGGGCGGTGGCAGTGGGAGACACGGTTTTTATCGACTATGAAGGAAAAGAGGATGGTGTGGCTTTTGCCGGCGGTACGGCCCAGAATGCGGCGCTTTCCATTGGCAGCGGCCAGTTTATTGACGGCTTTGAGGACGGGCTTGTGGGGGTCATGCCGGGGGAGACCGTGGACCTGGATCTGACCTTTCCGGAGAATTACAGCCCGGAGATGGCAGGCAAGGCGGTGGTGTTCACGGTCACGGTGAGATGTATACAGCCGCTGTCGGTGGCGGAGGCGGACATGGAGGATGAGGTGGTGGTCTCCATGGCGTCGGCGCTTGGCTTTGACGGTGTGGAAACCGTCGCGGAGTTTCACCAGTACGCCTATGATTACCTCTATTCGGAATATGAGTATGACGTACAGAGCGGCATCATAGACAGCCTTATGGAGCGGTGCCAGTTCAAGGAACTGCCTGCGGAGCTGCTGGAGCCTTATCAGCAGATGTGGTCCCAGGTGCTTACACTGTACGCTTACAGCTATCAGCTGACCCTGGATCAGTATGCGTCCTATTTATACGGAACCAGCAGCGAGGCTTTGATCAACCGTTACGCTGAGGAGTATCTGAAGCAGGATCTGATGCTGCAGGCCATTGCAAACAGGGAAGGTCTGAAGATCAGCGATGAGGAGCTGGAGTCCAGACTGAAGGAGGAGGCGGAAGCAGGCGGATATGCTTCCGTGGAGGAGTATGTGGGCAACGGCGACAGGGAAGATTACCGCAACGACTACATGAACGAAAAGGTGCTGGCGTATCTGACGGAAAAGACTGTTGTCAGCGAAGCACAGCAGTGAAAGTGAGGACGTAAACGCAGCATCCGTCATATAAAATGGCGGGTCTGCCCTAAATGAAAAATATAGTATGATAAAAGGAGAGTCTAAGCTATGGATCTGACAGATATCAGAGAACTATATCGCAACAGGGAGGCTTATATCGGCAGGGAGGTCACCGTTGGCGGCTGGGTCCGCAGCAACAGGGATTCCAAGAATTTCGGATTCCTGGTGATCAACGATGGAACCTTTTTTGAGCCTCTGCAGGTGGTGTACGGGGAGAAGCTGCCTAATTTCCAGGAGCTCTGCAGGATGAACGTGGGAGCCGCGCTGGTGATCACAGGTACTATTGTGGCTACGCCGGATGCCAAACAGCCCTTTGAGCTGCAGGCGGCGGAGGTCCTGGTAGAGGGACCTTCCACTGCGGATTATCCCTTACAGAAGAAGCGTCATACCTTTGAGTATCTGCGCACGATCTCCCATCTGCGTCCCAGGACCAATACCTTTCAGGCAGTGTTCCGTGTGCGCTCCCTGATCGCATATGCGATCCACAGCTTTTTCATGGAGCGGAATTTTGTCTATGTACACACCCCCCTGATCACAGGGAGCGACTGCGAGGGAGCCGGGGAGATGTTCCAGGTGACCACCCTGGATCTGGAAAACGTGCCGAAAACCGGGGACGGCAAGGTGGATTTTAGTCAGGACTTTTTCGGGAAGGCCACCAATCTCACCGTCAGCGGCCAGCTGAACGTGGAGACCTATGCCTTTGCCTTCAAGAATGTATATACCTTCGGACCTACCTTCCGGGCGGAAAATTCCAATACTACCCGCCACGCGGCGGAATTCTGGATGATCGAGCCGGAGATGGCGTTTGCGGATCTGAAGGATGATATGCTGCTGGCGGAGAGTATGCTGAAATACATTATCCGCTATGTGCTGGAGAACGCGCCGGAAGAGATGGCATTCTTTAACCAGTTTGTGGACAAGGGTCTGATCGAGCGGCTGGAGCACGTGGCGAACTCGGATTTCGGACACGTGACATACACGGAGGCCATCGAGATCCTTGAAAAGCATAACGAGGCTTTTGATTATAAGGTATTCTGGGGCTGCGATCTGCAGACCGAGCATGAGCGCTACCTCACGGAGGAGGTTTTCAAACGCCCTGTGTTTGTGACGGATTATCCGAAGGAGATCAAGGCGTTTTATATGAAGCTGAACGAGGACGGCAAGACTGTTGCCGCCATGGATTGTCTGGTGCCGGGCATCGGTGAGATCATCGGCGGCAGCCAGAGGGAGGATAAGCTGGAGGTCCTGGAGCAGAGAATGGAGGAGCTTGGCTTGAAAAAGGAGGATTACGGTTTTTACCTGGATCTGCGCAGATACGGCTCTGTGCGCCACGCAGGCTTCGGGCTGGGCTTTGAGCGGTGCGTCATGTATCTTACGGGTATGAGCAATATCCGGGACGTGGTGCCTTTCCCCAGAACGGTGAACAACTGCGAACTGTAGATGGAGCATATTCTGCATGGGCTGCCGAAAAATTAATAATTTTACAGGTGAAAAGCATACGGAAATGTGGTATGCTTTTTCCATGAGAAAATACATCAGACAAAATATCAGACAAAATATTGGGAAGGTTATCAGCTGCATATTGGTGGCAGGTCTGACTGCGGGGGCAGTCTGTTTTGTCTCATCTGATTCCATGGTGGCGGAGGCTACCACCATCGGGGAGGTGCAGGAGGAGATCCGCAAACGGGAGGAAGAGATCCAGGCTCTCATCGACCAGATATCAGGTCTTGAGGATGAGCAGGATCTGATCGAAGAGCAGATCGCCGATCTGAGCGCGGAGATAGTGAACACCATGGCCAGTATCGGGGTGCTGGAGGACCGGATCGAGGAGAAGGAGAACCAGCTTGCCGAGAAGGGGAGCCAGATCGTAGACAAGCAGCAGCAGATAGAGGCTACGGAAGCGGAGTATGATGCCGCTGTAGAGCGGGAGGAGCTCCAGAAGCAGAGCATGATAGACTGTACCCGCATGGTGTATGAGAATCAGGAGATATCTTATCTGGGAGCTCTGTTGGAGGGGAAAGGACTTTCCGATATTTTGAACCAGATGGATTACATTGAAAAGGTATATGAGTACAGCGCGGGAAGGCTGGAAGCCTATATGACGGCCAAGGATCAGGTGCATGACCTGTGGGACCGGCTGGAGCTGGAAAAGGCGGAGCTGGAGCTTCAGCGGGACGATCTGGAGCAGGACAAGCTGTCGCTGCAGGCGGACGAAGAAGAGCTGAAGGATCTGAAAGCGGATCTGGATGTAAAGCTGGAGAAAAAAAGACGCGAATCCGCAAATTTTGATACGGAGATCGATAAGGCCCGGCGGGAGGCGGCTGTGGCGAAAAAGCTGCTCCAGCAGGACCAGCAGAAGCTGAAGCAGCTGCAGGCGGCTCAGAATGCGGCAAACAAGACCATTGCCACCACCAATTATACCGCCCTGATCGACAGTGCGTCAGGGAGCGATCTGGGCAAAAAGATCGCCAAGTTTGCCTGCCAGTATGTGGGTAATCCCTATGTGTCCGGCGGAACCAGCCTGACAAACGGCGCGGACTGCTCCGGATTTACCTACCGAGTGTATCAGGAATTCGGATATAGTATACCCAGGACCTCTTACCAGCAAAGAAGCGCCGGGACGGGAGTGTCCTATGAAAATGCCCAGCCGGGGGATCTGATCTGCTACGACGGGCACGTGGCAATGTACATCGGCAGCGGTATGATCGTACATGCCAGCAGCGCCAAGACAGGGATCAAGGTCAGCCGGGCACAGTACCGGACCATACTGGCGGTGCGCAGGATCGTCCAGTAACAGGAAAAAGTATAAAAAAAGGAGTGTAGAGCTGTGAAGATCATTATTGCCGGAGACGGCAAAATGGGAGCTACCTTGACCAGGCAGCTTTCAGCGGAGGGGGACGATCTGACCCTGATAGATTCTAACCCCAATGCGTTGGAATCCAGTGAGGAACGTTACGACATCATGGTGGTGCAGGGGAACTGCGCGTCCATGGATGTATTGAAACAGGCGGGAGTAAAGGAGGCGGATCTGCTGATCGCCATGGCGGGGGCGGATGAGATCAACCTGCTGTGCTGTATGACAGCCCATGGCATGAATCCGGGGATCCATACCATAGCCAGAGTGCGGAACCCGGAGTATACCGAGCAGATTTATGCCCTGCGGGAGATGTTTGCCCTGTCCATGTCGGTGAATCCGGAGAAGCAGGCTGCTGCGGAGACAGCCAGGCTGCTCAGGTATCCCGGATTCTTAAAGCGTGATACCTTTGCCAGAGGCAGGGTGGAGATCGTGGAGCTGCGGCTGGATGAGAAAAGCAAGCTCTGCAACGTGGCGCTGAACGATATGAACAGCATCGTCAAATGCAAGATACTGGTCTGCGCGGTGCTGCGCAAGGGAACGGCGGTAGCCCCCGACGGAAATTTCGTCCTGCGGGAGGGCGACAGGATCTTTGTGACGGCGTCGTCAGATACCTTGACACTGTTGCTGAAAAATCTGGGGATCATCACCCACAAGGTAAAGCGGGTGATCCTCTGCGGTGGCGGCAGGGTCAGCTACTATCTGGCTAAGCTGCTGTTGAGCAGCGGGATCGGCGTACAGCTGATAGAGCGGGACAAGGCCAGGTGCGAAACGCTGGCGGCAATGCTGCCGGGGGCCTGCATCATACAGGGGGATGCCAGCAGCCAGTTCCTGCTGGAGAGCGAGGGCATTTCGGACTGTGACGCCCTGGTGACCATGACGGGGCTGGACGAGCTGAACATGGTGATATCCCTGTATGGTGCCAGCTGCGGTGTACCCCAGGTCATCACAAAGCTGGGACGCATGGACAATACCAATATCCTGGGCAATCTGGCGCTGGGCAGCGTCATCAGTCCTAAGGAGCTCTGCTGTAATACCATTGTGCGTTATGTGCGGGCCATGAAGAATCAGACAGGCGCTGCCCTGACGGTACACACCATTGCGGACGGGCAGATGGAGGCAATGGAGTTTGCGGTGGATGATAATACCAGACATTGCGGAGTGGCACTGAAGAATCTGAAGCTGAAAAAGGGCGTTCTGGTGGTCTGCATCACCAAGGGCCCCAGACAGGAGATTCCGGGCGGCGACTCCTTCTTTGAGCGGGGCGATACCCTGATCATTGTGACAGACAGGGAGCGGGGGATCTATCAGCTTAACGATATTTTTGAATAGTACGATTGTGAACAGGTGAGAGATGCCATGAACTATAAAATGATGGGAAGATTTGTCGGCAGAATACTGTTGGTGGAAGGGGTATTCATGGTGCCGGCGCTGTTGATCAGTTTGTTTCAAAGAGAGTTTGAGGCTGTCCGGGGCTTTGCCTGGAGCCTGGTCATCATACTTGTGGTGGCTTGGCTTTTGATATGGCTCAGTCGGGGCTCCAAAAATAAGTTTTACGCCAAGGAAGGTCTTGCCTGTGTGGGGATCAGCTGGATCATCATGAGTCTGCTGGGATGCCTTCCTTTCTGTATTTCAGGTGCGATCCCCAGGTTTATTGACGCTTTTTTTGAGATCGTATCCGGCTTTACCACCACGGGAGCTTCCATCCTGCCTGCGGTGGAGGGACTTCCCAAAGGAATTTTGTACTGGCGCAGCTTCAGCCATTGGCTGGGGGGCATGGGCGTCCTGGTGTTCCTGTTGGCTATTTCTTCTGTGGGAGGCAGTGACAACGGCTTTACCATGCATCTGCTTCGGGCGGAAAGCCCCGGACCCAATGTAGGGAAGCTGGTGCCCAGAATGAAAAAGACGGCGAGCATCCTGTATCTGCTCTATATTATACTTACTATACTGAATGTGATCTTTCTGCTGATCGGCGGGATGTCCCTGTTTGAGTCGGTGTGTACCGCCCTGGGAACGGCGGGAACCGGCGGCTTTGGCGTGCGGAATGACAGCATAGCAGGCTACAGTCCCTATATCCAGAACGTGTGTACCGTGTTTATGCTGTTGTTCGGTGTGAACTTCAGCTGCTATTATATGCTGCTCATCCGGCAGTTCAAGGCAGTGCTCAAGGATGAAGAGCTTCGGCTGTATTTAGGGATAGTGGCGGGGAGCATCTTATTGATCGTGCTGGATCTGAGGGGCTTTTACGGGACGCTTCGAGAAACTATCCGGCACGCGGCGTTCCAGGTTGCCTCCATTGTGACCACCACCGGCTTTGCCACCACGGATTTCGACCTGTGGCCCGGCTTTTCCAAGGCGATCCTGCTGTGCCTGATGGTGATAGGAGCCAGCGCAGGCAGCACCGGCGGCGGCTTTAAGTGCGGCAGAATGCTTCTGGTGATCAAGAGTCTGCAAAGAAGCGTGCGCCAGGTAGTGCATCCCCAGAAGGTGGAAGTGGTGCGCATGAACGGGAATCCCATAAGCGAGAAGGTTCTGCAGAATACGAACGCTTATCTGGCGGCCTACATCATCATTATGGGGCTCAGCTGCCTGCTGGTCTCTCTGGACGGTTTTTCCATTACCACCAATATTTCAGCGGTGCTGGCCTGCTTCAATAATATCGGGCCGGGCTTTGAGCTGGTGGGACCCACCTGTAATTTTTCCGTCTACAGCACCTTTTCCAAGTTGGTGCTGATCGTAGATATGCTGGCGGGCAGACTGGAGATCTTCCCGATCTTGATCCTGTTCTCCAGGACTACCTGGAGGCACCATTAGGATTTGCCATGATTTGTTACAAAAAAATATGGCGAAGGGGTTGACAAAATCATTTCAGGTGGGTAATATATTAGTGGTTAGTAGATGCTAACTACTTTTTGAACGCACAGGTTAGTGCTTGCTAATTTGACTTAGCTGAGGATAACTTTGAAAGGACAGAAGGTGGCAGATATGACGCTGAAGGACGCCGTAGAAGGAACAGAATATGTGATTCAGCAGATCGAGACGGATGACGAGGAATTAAGCGCTTTTCTGTTTTCCCTTGGCTGTTACAGCGGGGAGAGTATCACCGTGGTTTCCCATTTAAAGGGCGGCTGTGTGGTCTCTATCAAGGACGGAAGGTATAATATTGACAATCAGCTGGCGGAAGCCATCTGCGTCTGAACGAAAAAGCAGTGGGTTCTTCGCCGCTGATATCTCCGGCATAAACGATTGATTCTGTAGTTGCGGCAGCGGAGGGGAAATGTTCAGGTAAGGCATATTTTTTTATACAGAGGTTAGTTGATACTAATATTTATTGCAAGAGACTAATTCCGAAAGGATTAGCATATAGTTAAATGTTTTAAAGGAGGGAATTCCTATGAGAATCGCATTGACCGGTAATCCCAACTCCGGCAAGACAACAATGTACAATGCCCTGACGGGGCGCAATGAAAAGGTGGGAAACTGGGCGGGTGTTACAGTGGATAAGAAGGAGCACCCTATCAAGAAGGCTTATTACGGCGGCGAAGAACAGTTGATTGCCGTTGACCTTCCCGGCGCATACTCCATGTCTCCCTTTACCAGCGAGGAAAGCATCACAAGCGCCTATGTAAAGAAGGAGAATCCGGACGTCATCATCAACATCGTGGACGCCAGCAATTTAAGCCGCAGCCTTTTCTTTACCACGCAGCTTCTGGAGTTGGGCATTCCTGTGGTGGTTGCCCTGAACAAGAGCGACATCAACGAGAAGAAGGAAACAAAGATCGACACCGCGGCATTGTCCGAAAAGCTGGGCTGCCCGGTGATCAATACGGTCTCCACCTCCGCAGAGGGTCTGAAGGAGGTAGTGGAGGCGGCTGTATCTCATGCAAATACGTTTCAGAAGGCCCCCTACAGCCAGGGCGATGTGGATCTGACAGATAAAAATGCAGTGGAGACGGCTGACCGTAAGCGTTTTGACTTTGTGAACAAGATCGTAAAAGAAGTGGAGAGCCGTAAGGTCCTGACCAAAGAGAAGAATATCAATGACAAGATCGACGCGGTCCTGACCAATAAGTGGTTGGGCATCCCTATTTTTGCGGTAGTGATGTGGCTGGTGTTTGAGATTTCCCAGGCATGGGTGGGTCCTTTCTTTGCTGACACTCTGGTGGGCTGGCTGGAAGCTTTCCAGGAATGGGTAGGCGGACTGCTGGAAAATGCTTCCCCCCTGCTGTCGGCTTTACTGGTGGACGGCGTGATCGGCGGCGTGATTGCAGTCATCGGTTTCTTGCCGTTAGTCATGGTGATGTATTTCCTGATTGCGCTTCTGGAGGATTGCGGGTATATGTCCAGAGTGGCGGTGGTGCTCGATCCTATTTTCAAAAAGGTTGGGCTTTCCGGCAAGTCCGTGATTCCCTTTGTCATCACCATCGGTTGTGCGGTTCCCGGCATCATGGCCAGCCGTACCATCCGCAATGAGCGTGAGCGCAGAGCCACGGCAATGCTTTCTCCTTTTATGCCCTGCGGCGCTAAGATTCCCGTGATTGCTCTTTTCGCAGGCTCCTTCTTTGGCGGCGCAGGCTGGGTGAGTGCGCTGATGTATCTTTCCGGCATCGTCCTGATCTTCCTGGGAGCTTTGCTGGTGAATAAGATCGCAGGCTATAAGGCGAGGAAGTCCTTCTTCATCATCGAGCTGCCGGAGTATAAGCTTCCCTCTCTGTGGGGCGCGTTCAAGTCCATGTGCAGCAGGGGCTGGGCGTACATTGTCAAGGCGGCGACTATTATCCTGCTGTGCAACACGGTGGTTCAGATCATGCAGACCTTTACTTGGAGTCTGCAGGTGGTGGGCGATGAGCCCGGCGCTGCAAGCTCCTCTATCCTGGCGTCTATCGCAACGCCCTTTGCTTATCTGCTGGTGCCCATTGTTGGCGTCTTGAGCTGGCAGCTGGCAGCGGCGGCAGTGACAGGATTTATCGCAAAGGAAAATGTGGTAGGTACCCTGGCGGTATGCTTTGTGGGCCTTGAGAACCTGATCGACGTGGAAGAGCTTGAGCTGATCGGCGACGGCGCCGAAGCGGCGGCTATCATAGGAATCACCAAGGTTGCGGCTCTTGCATATCTTATGTTTAACCTTTACACTCCGCCCTGCTTTGCGGCGATCGGCGCAATGAATTCCGAGATGAAGAGCGCGAAGTGGGTTTGGGGCGGTATCGGACTGCAGCTGGGCGTAGGCTATACAGTTGCTTATCTGGTATATACCATCGGTACGCTTATCACGGCGCCCGGCACCTTGAATGTGGGGGCTGCAATTGCGGGACTGGTGGCTGTAGCAGTTATAATAGCTATAGTGGCGGCCCTTGTGATAAGGACGGATAAGCAGCTGAAATCGGAGTATGCACTGGCAGCGTGAGAAGTGTGAGAAGAATTTCTAACTGCCTTCGGCAGTTTTCGCTCACAGCATAGGCTGTTTCGCAAAGAAATTCTACGGCGCAGGGAAGCGCCTGCTCACACTGAAGAACGCAAGAGGGGGCTTTAGCCCACCTCTTTGGACAGCGTTCTTCTCGGAGCCATTAGGCTCCGTTGGATTGGTTTGTGCCCAAGAGGGGGCATAGCCCACCTCTTTGTGCAGGCATGACTGGAAGTGTGACGTGCCGTCACAGGGTATTCTTCATCCGAACAGTTAATTGATAGCAGTATGGAGGCGGGCATGGAGAATTTTATCATCATTGTGATTCTTCTGTGCATTATCGGCAGTATTATATTTTATCTGTACCGGGCGAAAAAGCGGGGTGAGGCCTGCATCGGATGCCCGTACGCCAAACAGTGCGGCAGCGGACAGTGCGGTGGCAGCTGCGGAGGACACAGCAGCCGCGAACACTGCAGCGACGGCAGACACTGCAATGATGGCAGTGAGGAAGATTATTAAAAAAGCAGTGAGAAAGACTTCCGGCCGGGCAGGAAATACCGGTGCGGAGGTCTTTCTGATTCTGATGAAAATTCCGGCGCGCATAAGGAATGGCAGGCGTGCTAAAACACGCAAAGGGGTGTAAGTTTGGAAGTAAACTTCCAAATATTGAATTGATGCCCGCTGAGGCGGGCAGAGGGGTGTAATCATGGAAAATGTAGTGATCATTGTGATCGTTCTTGTGATCCTGGCGGTGGGGATCCGCTCTACGATCAGGCATTTCAAAGGACAGGGAGGCTGCTGCGGAGGCGGGGGCGTAAAGCTGAAAAAGAAAAAGCTGTCCAGGGTACTTTACCGGAAAACCTTTCAGGTGGAGGGAATGCACTGCGAAAACTGTAAAAGCAGGGTGGAAGAGGCTGTCAACGATATAAAAGGCGTCGCGGGAAGCGTCAGCCTGAAGAAGGGAGAACTGACGGTCTCCTATGCAGAGGACGTGCCGGATGAACGGATAAAAGAAAAGGTGGAACGGGCAGGATACCGGTTCCGGACATGAATAACGGGAGGAAAAGTATGGCCATTGTTGAGTTTAAAGACGTTTCAAGAGTGTACACCAGCGGCGACCATGAGCTGTGGGCGTTGAATCATGTGGATATGACGCTGGAGGAAGGGAAAGTCGTGGTTATCTTAGGACCCAGCGGGGCGGGAAAAAGCACCCTTTTAAATATGCTGGGGGGACTGGACAGTCCCACCGACGGCAGGATCATTGTGAACGGCAGGGACATTTCCACCCTGAACAACAACGAGCTGGCGGATTACCGGGCTTCCACCGTGGGCTTTGTCTTTCAGTTTTACAATCTGATACCTACCCTCACAGTGCTTGAGAATGTCAGGCTGGTGGAGGAGATCGCGTCAAACGCCCTTTCGGGGGAGGAAATGCTGGAGGAGGTGGGGCTTTTAGACCATCGGAAGAATTTCCCTTCGGAGCTTTCGGGCGGGGAGCAGCAGAGAGTGTCCATTGCCAGAGCCCTTGCAAAAAATCCCAAGATACTGCTCTGCGACGAGCCCACGGGAGCGCTGGACTCGGAGACGGGTGTGCTGGTGCTGAAGCTGCTGCTGAAAATGGCAAAGGAACACGGCAAGACTATTGTCATTGTGACCCACAACCAGAACATTGCAAAAATGGCGGATGTGGTGATCCGGGTAAAGAACGGCAAGATCAGATCCTGCGAGGAACAGGCTGAGCCCCTTGATCCGGACCAGGTGGATTGGTAAGGAGGTTATTATGTTGATTCGTAAGCTGTTTCGTACCGCCTGGAGATACAAGGCGCAGTTTATTTCCATGGTCATCATGGTTGCCATAGGTATGGGAGTTTTTCTGGGCTTCAACATTGAGTGGAAAAGCATTGAGAAGGACACGGGCTCCTTTTTTGAAGAAACCCGATATGCGGATTTTCGGCTGTATTCGGAAACCGGTTTTACGGAGGAGGAGGTTCGGGCGATTCGGGAGATACCGGACGTGGAAGCAGCCACCCGTTTCCTCTCCGTCAATGCCGGGGTGGGAGACGGAAATAAGTCTGTTGCCCTGATGGTTTCGGAGGATTATAGTGTTTCCACCATGCTGGTGACGGCGGGAGCGGAGTATGACCGGACGTCCGACGGGTTCTGGCTGTCGGATCAGTTTGCCGAGAAGAACGATATTGCCCTGGGAGACACACTTGTACTGCATTACAGCGGTCTGGAGCTGTCAGGGGAGGTCGTGGGACTCTGTAAAAGCGGAGAGATGATGATCTGTACGGCAGATGAGAACCAGTTGATGCCGGATTATGAAAATTTCGGATTTGCTTACCTGTCGCCGGATAAGCTTAAAAAAGCTTTTGGAATGGAGTTTTATCCTCAGATCAACATTATTTCCCAGATGAGTAAGCAGGAGTTGGAGGAGGCTGTCAGAGAAAAGGTGGGCAGGACCATTCTGATCACGTCCAAGGAAGATCATGTGTCCTATGCGGGAGCTCTCAGCGAGACGGAGGAGGGCAAGACTATGGGATCCATTCTTCCCGTACTTTTCCTGGCAATTGGGATACTGACCATGGTGACTACCATGCACCGCATTGCGGCCAATGAAAAGACCCAGATCGGAACTCTGAAGGCCCTTGGATTTAAGGACCGTCGGATCTTAAGGCACTATACCTCCTATGGCTTTGTGATCGGGCTTATAGGAACCGGGCTGGGCGTATTCTTAGGGTACGGGCTTGCCGCTGTGATCATTGATCCAAAGGGCATGATGGGCACTTATTTTGACCTGCCGGACTGGTCTCTGGTGATGCCCGGCTTCTGCATTCCGGTGATGGCCGGAACGGTGGGGCTGCTCACCCTTATCAGCTTTCTGTCTGTCAGAAGGATGCTTGCGGGCACTGCCGCAGACGCGCTTCGGCCTTATACGCCGAAGGCCATGAGGAAGAGCGTATTTGAGAGGCTGGCGCTGTGGGAAAAGCTGCCCTTCGGCACAAAGTGGAATATCCGGGATGTGCTGCGGCACAAATCCCGCTCCGCCATGACCTTATTCGGGGTCATCGGCTGTATGCTGCTTCTGGTGGGCGGTATGGGAATGAAGGACACCATGCAGGGCTTTATGGCTCTGATAAACGAGGGCGTCAGCAATTATACCACAAAGATCAATCTGTCCGATGGGGCCTCCAACGGGGAAGCAAAAGAGCTTGCCCGACGTGTGAACGGCGACTGGGTGGCGTCCTCCGGTATCAGCTTTCAGGGAGAGACCGTGGTATTGGAGGTGTATGGCGCGGAAAACGACCTGATCAGGTTTGTGGACGAGGACAACGAATATGTGGAGCTTAAAGATGAGGGCGCTTATGTGTGCCTGCGTCTGGGGGATGCTGTAAAGGTGGGAGACACCATAGAAATCTCTCCTTATGGCAGTGAAGAGATCTACAGGGTGAAGGTGGCGGGCGTCTTGCGCTCGGTGCTGACGGAAAACATCGTCATGACGGACGAATACGCGGAGAGCGTTGGGATCCCTTATCACATCTCTTCTATTTATACGGATGAACCTGCGGAGACAATAGAGGATTCGGCGCTGATAGCGGGAAAGCAGGACAAGCAGACGATCATGGACAGCTATGACAGCTTTATGGACATTATGAATATCATGGTGCTGATGCTTGTGCTGGGGGCGGTGATCCTGGGGATCGTGGTGCTGTATAATCTTGGGGTGATGAGCTATGTGGAGCGGAGCAGGGAGCTGGCGACCTTGAAGGTGCTGGGCTTTAGGGACCGCCATATAGGCAGGCTGCTCATCAGCCAGAATGTGTGGCTGACGGCGCTGGGAGTGATCATCGGGCTGCCGGCAGGGGTGGCGACCCTTCAGGCGCTGATCATTGCTCTTGCCACGGAATACGAGCTGAAGCTGTGTCTGGGGCCGCTGACCTACTGCACCAGTATTCTGGTGACCTTTGGCACATCCCTTGTGGTGGGCTGGATGGTGGCCCGGAAAAACAGGGAGATCAACATGACGGAGGCGCTGAAGGGCGCTGAATAACAGGATATAGGATGTTACCAGCTTTTCTGAAGCGTCATATTCCAGTCAAGGGTATAAGGTCCATCCTCCAGTGCAAGCAGGTCTAAATAGCATTGATAGCGCTTCAGCGTAGGTGAATCCTCTGTCAGCACCGGATCGTTCTGCCAGAACTGGTATCCCAGCAGATATGCGTTCATCATATCCTCCCAGGAGGGATACATTTGCTGCAAAATAACGGAATTTTCAAGAGACGCGTCCATTGCCGCCTCGTATGTCATGTATCCGCAGATGTAAAAATCCGCGTACAGCTGATTTACCCGGCACAGATCCCAGGCGGCAATGTAATCTGCGTCCAGCCCGCTCCGATGTATCTGATAGGCAATCACATAGCGCCAGAGATTTTCTTCTATGCCCGCATCCAGGAGCGCCTGGGCGAAGGCCTCTTCATTTTTCTCGTCCAGGATCCCTAAGCTTTCCAGCTCTTCCATGCACTCACGGCATTTTGCCCTGTGACCGTTCTCCTTCAGATTTTCGACCGTCTCCAGGGCAGAGGCCGCATCCTCTATTCCCCAGTCTCTGCTGAGGATCTGTCTGTTGAAATTCATATTATATTCCGAAGGCTCCATTCCGCCCACCACTTCCCAGTCGCAGCGGTTGCTGTAAGTCAAAGGCGCATAAGTGGCATTGAACCAAAGGATCGTCTCAGGGAGGGCGTTTGCCGCTTCCGCCTGTCTGAGGCGCTCTTCGTTGGCAACAGCCCATCCGCCGTCTGCTTTGATGAGATCCAGATCCACATCATAGCATTCTGCCAGTTCATCTATGATCAGAGCTGTCTCCGAATCCGCCATGGTTTCATACAACTGCAGAGTCCATAACACACCGCCGCCATTTTCCTGAATATCCATGTAAAAAATATGATTGATTTCATAAAGCGTTCCGAACAGATCTTCCTTTTTGGCTGTGGCGGTCTGATAGATGTCTTTTCCGCTTTTCAGTACCCGGCTGATCTCAACATCCGTATATTCCGAAGCTTCATCCAGCCAGCCCTCCGTTTCAAATGCAGTCCAGGATTCCAAAGCCTCCTGCAGATACTCATTCAATTCATAACCATAACCGTAAACAGATGCGTTGAAGGTAAGCCCGTGGTCGAAATAATAAATAAAGCCGTCCTGATTGGAGCTTCCTATGGGGGCATAGATCTCATACATGGTTCCGTCACCGTAGAAATCTTCTATCTCGGTAAGCTCTATGTATTGAAGCGCAGGAATCGTTTCAGCATCCCGGTCATCGTCAGCCTGTTCTGCGGAACTGCTGTTTTCAGCAGTCTGTTCTGCGGGATCGCTGTTTTCAACAGTCTGTCCGGCGGGATCTTTGGCTTCAACAGTCTGCTCCACAGAATCCCCGGCGTTGTCGGCCTGTTCTGCAGGATCGGCGCCGCACCCACACATTGCTGTGGTAAAAAGCAGCATGACAGACAGTATTTTCATTTCCAGTTTTTTTGAACGCTTCATTTTTTCTCCTTGTAAGGTCCGTTTTTTTCGTCTCTTAAGCTTTCGCGGCAATGATCAGAATTCCCTGTAAAAATCATCCTTTATCTCCGACGTCGCCAGATAACATTCCTTCCCGTAAAGCAGCTTTGCGGGAACCCGCCAGGGGCGGCCATAATAGAAATTATCCGCCGCCAGCTTACCGTCGGCGTAGATCTGGGCCACATCATATTCGTCGGGTATTTCGATAAAGCCTGCATCGCCGGATACGGTGATTTTTTTCCAGGTTCTTTTCCTGACGCCGCCTATGTTAAGCTCATCGGCATAAGGAGGGACAAAAGGCTCGCCGACGGTCTCGAATGTTACCCTGGCCGGAGTAAATTCTTCCTTCACGGCATACTGCTCAAATCCAAAACCGTTCCACCTGTCATAGGTAAAGCCGCCCTCCTGCACGGAACGGATCTCGCCCCCGTATTCATACAGGTCGCAGCCATGGCCGATATAAAGCCGGCCGGAAAGCCTGCGGGCATATCCTGCCCGGTCAGGGGAAAGGGTCACAAGCAGGATATTATTCACCTTGAGGATCTCTCCGTCCTTGGGTCTGTAGAGCCCTCCGCCGCTGAAGCTATATTCCGGCGCTATGTCCTCTATTTCCGTAAAGAAATAAGCATCGCCCTCCCGGCATAAAAGCTGGGCGGTGGCGTATTCCAGCATATTTCCCGACAGATCTATGTGAAAGGGAAAAATAAAGCTTATATCGCCGCAAATGTCAACGGGAGGAAACTGCACCCTGCCGGCGTCAAGCACCGCGCCGTGAATATCCGCCAGCTTTTCCAGCCTCTGATAATGGTTTACAAATACAAATCCGCCGTTTCCGTCGGTGCGCATACAGTATCTTAAGGAGGACAGATCGTCCGGCTCCACAGGGTTTTCGGCCTCTACGGTCTCCATGGGAGCAAGTACAGTGCCGAAGTCATTTACAAACAGATGCAGCATATTCAGCAGCCTGTATTGTTCCCGGATCTCCCCGTATTCTGAAACAGGCGCCTGAAAATCGTAGGACAGTATGGAATAATCGTTGGGATAGCCAGTCTCCTTTGACTCGTTCAGGGTGGACAGGCTGCCGATCTTGTTTGTGCCGCCTTTATACATATAGTAGCCCACAAGATTATTGCCGGAGCCCAGCTTTACAAGGGAAAGGGCATAAATATCCATTCCCGTTATGATCGGGCGGCGATGGTGGGTCACCTGAATGCCTCCGCCCAGCTCGCAGGTGACAAAGGGATATCGTTCATAGGGCAGCCGCCAGCCCTCCGGGTCCGTGTCGGTAAGCATATCCCTTCCGATGGCGGAGTCGTTTCGCATGGTGTTGAAAGTATAATTTGGTGAAGGCGGAAGCTTACCTGTATGCTCTGTCCAGGGCGCTTCCGGGTACGCTCCGAATACGGGAAGTACCTCGTCAACGGGGATTTTCGCCCCATAGGCGCTGTTCCAGCCTGTTACCGTGTAGAGGGGAGCCTTGTATCCTATGTCCAGCGCAAGCTCTTTTAACGCCAGTAAATGCTCAGCACTGTGGACAAGCTCGTTTTCAAGCTGGATGCCGATGATATTTCCGCCGTCCCCGTAAAACAGCCCCTTCACCTGACGGTAGATCTGCTCATACCACAGGCGTACCTTTTCCAGGTAGGCGCTGTTATTGTCCCGCAGCTTATACGGCTTTTGCAGCAGCCAGTCAGGAAATCCGCCGTTTCTGCATTCGCCGTGGGCCCAGGGGCCGATGCGGATCACCACATCCAGACCTGCCCGTCCGGCCTCCAGGACAAACTGACGGATATCCCTGTCGCCTGTAAAGTCAAAGACCCCTTCCGTCTCCTCATGATAGATCCAGAACAAATAGGTTGCAACGATGGCGACGCCCCCTGCTTTCATCTTGCAAAGCTCCCGATACCAATTATGGCGGCTGTCCCGCACAAAGTGATATTCCCCCATCACTCCGATCCAGGGCTTTCCGTTTCGGGTGAGATACAGGCTTGTAACGTCGATCCGCTCTCCGTCGGGAGCTTGCCCGCCCATATGAAGGTGATTCTTCAATATTCGGGAGCTGTGGTATTCCCGGAATTTATACGTCATGATTCGCGTCTCCTGTAGCATTTCCGCCAAAGACTTTCAGGGCGGTTTCTCCGTATCCGCCCTGACCTGTTTTATGATTCCCGCGAGCAAAATGTGTCACAGAGCACATTTTACTCTGCATCGTATCCTGCTTAATGCGCCGTATACTTACATCAGCTTTCTGAAAAGCATCTTCAGATCTTCTACGTTAGTGTCCTTGGGATTGCCGGGGCAGCAGGCGTCTGCAAATGCGGATTCCGCCAGGAAGTTCAAGTCCTCTTCCTTCAGCGCTTCCAGCTTCGTGGGAATGCCGACGTCGATGGACAACTGAGCTACAGCGTCAACGGCGGCTTTTCTGTATTCCGCCTGTGACATCTCATCCACGCCCTTTACACCCATGACACGGGCGATCTCCCGGTATTTTTCACCGGTGCATTCCGCGTTGTATTCCATGACAATGGGAAGCATCATAGCGCACGCCACGCCGTGGGGAGTGTCATAAACAGCGCCCAGGGTGTGAGCCATGGAGTGCGCAATGCCAAGCCCCACATTGGAGAAGCCCATTCCTGCAATGTACTGGCCAAGAGCCATGCCGTCCCTGCCTGTCTTTTCGTTTGCCACAGCGCCCCGCAGGGATTTGGAGATGATCTCAATAGCCTTCAGATGGAACATATCCGTCATTTCCCAGGCGGCCTTTGTGATATAGCCCTCAATGGCGTGCGTCAGCGCATCCATTCCGGTGGAGGCCGTCAGACCCTTAGGCATGGAGGACATCATATCGGGGTCAACCACTGCCACAACAGGCATATCGTGAGGGTCTACGCAGACAAACTTTCTCTTGCGCTCCACGTCGGTGATGACATAGTTGATGGTCACTTCCGCCGCAGTGCCTGCGGTAGTGGGGACTGCAATGATGGGGACGCAGGGCTTCTTCGTGGGAGCCACGCCCTCTAAACTGCGCACATCCTCAAATTCGGGATTGGCGATAATGATGCCCACGGCCTTGGCTGTGTCCATGGAGGAACCGCCGCCGATGGCAATAATGTGATCCGCCCCCGCCTTCTTAAATGCTGCAACCCCGTTTTGTACATTCTGGATAGTAGGGTTTGCCTTTATGTCGGAGTAGATCTCGTAGGAAAGTCCTGCATCGTCCAGTACTTTTGTTACTTTTCCGGTGACGCCGAATTTTATCAGGTCCGGATCGGAGCAGACGAAAGCCTTCTGAAAGCCTCTGGCTTTAGCCTCATTGGCGATCTCGCTGATCGCGCCTGCGCCGTGATAAGAAGTTTCGTTGAGCATGATTCTGTTTGCCATTTTAGATTCTCCTTCCATGGGAAATATTTTGTATTTCTATAGTAACATATCAGGTAGGGAAGGGCAAGCAGGTCTTTTTATTCCCGCGGGCAATGAGGGAAATAGCCTTGACATTTGACTTTCCCGTATTGTATGATAAAAATACATTCCGGAGACAGGCGGCGGGCCTGTGGGTTCCGGAAAATTTGTGAAAGGCGGTATTCTGATGATCATTATTCGATAACCTTCAACGGATGTTTGGGCAAATGACGCTGCAGACGCGCAGAAGAGGATTTCTGCGTTCATTGGAGAGATATCGGATAATAGACAGGACGGGCCTTTTTGGCGGAAAAACAGAAACATTATAAATGTTTTTTCACGCATCATAATATCATAAGAGCGACGAATCTCTCCTTTTTATTTCCGCGGCAAAATTTGTCTTAAAGCCAACCATGGTTGGCCTGGACAGATTGGCGAATGCCGCGAGGGTCAATACCATAGCGCCCTCTGGACGCGTTGTGCTTTGCAGCGGGATGTTGACTTTGAATGGGAGGGATTTTTTATGCAGTCAAGACAAATGATTCTTGCGGAAAAGATAGAAATGGAATTTGGGGAGAGAGAGATTTTTCGTTTTGACCGGCTGGCGGTTTATGAAGGGGAGAAGGTAGGGCTGGTAGGCGCAAACGGTGCAGGAAAGACCACTCTGCTGCGCCTGTTGGCGGGCGACATCAAGCCGACACGCGGAAGCGTGAAGCTGGCAGGGGACGCCGCCTTTTTCCGGCAGTTTGCGGAGGAAGGGCAGGATAAGTGCATTGCGGACGCGGAGATCTGCGAACTAAGCGGCAAGGAAGTCGGCGATATGAGAGTTCAGGACAAGATATGGGAGCAGTCTGTCAGTGGCGGAGAGGAGACTCGTATCCGGCTGGCACAGATGTTTTCAAGCGACAAGCCCATCGTTTTTCTGGACGAGCCCACATCGAACCTGGATCGAAAGGGGATCGCCATTCTGAAGCGTAAGCTTGCGGCGCTTGACACCATTGTGATCGTCAGCCATGATCGTGCTTTGCTCAACGAACTCTGCACCCGCATCATAGAGATCGAGGCAGGGAAACTAACGGAATACTGCGGTAACTATGATGACTATATGGAACAGAAACAGGCCGCCGTCGCGCGGCAGTGGACGGAGTATGAGAACTACTATGCGGAGAAAAAGCGGCTGGAGAAGGTGTTTCAGGAGAAACAGGAGCACGCCAGACAGATTGAAAGACGCCCCAAAAACATGACGCCGCGGGAAGCCGGGCTGCGCAATTTTCTTTCCAAGCATCCGAAGGATACCAAGGCGCGAAAAATGGAAAGAGCGGCAAAAAATGTGAGGCACAGGATCGACGCGATGGAGGTCAGGAAAAAGCCTCAGGAGCTGCCCAGGATCCGGCCGGACTTCCGCCTCACGGATCCCCCGGAGAACCGATACGTCATCCGGGGGGAAGGTCTTTGCTTTGCCTATGAGGGCGGACCGGCGCTTTTTGAAAATGCTTCTTTTCAAATCGCAAACCACAGCCGCGTTGCCATCGTGGGCGATAACGGGACGGGAAAGACTACGCTGCTTCACCTGATCTGTGCCGCAGCCGGGGAAAACAGGGAAGAAGCAGGAATAAAGCCGCCTGAGGCAGGAGCTGTTTTAGTTGTGCCGAAGGCCAGGATCGGCGTATTCGAGCAGGATCTGTCCACCATTGATTACAGTAAGACTGTTTTGGAAAATGTGATGGAAGTCAGTGTGCAGCAGGAGGCGGTGGCGCGCACGATCCTGTCCCGCCTGCTGTTTTTTGAAAATGATATGAAGAAGCCGGCCGGCGTGCTTTCCGGCGGGGAGCGGATCAAGCTGGCCTTCGCCAGGCTGTTCGTCTCAAGGGTGAATCTTCTCATTCTCGATGAACCCACCAACTATCTGGACATTCCTTCCATAGAAGCGCTGGAAGAAATGTTTGCGGAATATGAGGGCACCTTAGTGTTCGTGTCCCATGACGAAGCCTTTATCCGTAAGGTGGCCACGGAGGTGCTGGAGATCGCAGACGGGGAGATCAGGCAGCGGCTTTAGCAGAAGCTGGTGCGGAGAACGTAAAAGAAGCAGGAGCAGGTGTTTCAGGCGCCTGCTTTTGCGGTTTTTATTGTAATTGGGCGGCGGATAGGATAAAATACAATGTAGGAACCGGAGCAGATGGAGAGGCTTTTGAGCGAGCAGCTTTTCTCCACCATCAGCTTTTATGACAGCGCGGAAAACTTCTATCATGGTTTCCTGACCGGGATCCTAAGCCAGAGCGAGGATTACCTGGTGAAGTCCAACCGGGAGTCGGGGAACGGGCGGTCTGACATTATGGTAAGGAGCCCGTCCCTGCGCGGCAGGTCATTTATTTTGGAATTGAAGGTGTCCGATTCCATTGATGATCTGGACGCCGACGCGGAGAAGGCCCTTGAGCAGATCTATCAGAAGAAGTATATGGAAGAGCTGCGGGCGGAAGGATACCGCAAGACAGACTGCTACGGAGTCTCCTTTTACCGGAAGGACTGCGAGGTCCGGTTTGGAAGGGCTTATGGGTAAGGCGATTTTCAGTATAGACAACGGATAAGGTCAGTCGGGATTAGAAACGGCTGATATAAAACGGATGAGGAGAGGCATGGGCGAATTACAAAGAGCAATTGAGGAAATCACATATTTAACAAAGGCTTTTCCAGAGAATGCATTTCGCGTGATCACGGAAAACAGGGAAGAAGCGCTTCCGTGTTTGAGAGAAGCCGTCGAATATGCGATTTCAAAGGGAATGGGTCTGGAGGAAGGTTATCAGCTTCACTTTTATGCGCTGTTTTTGCTGGGAGAACTTCAGGACAGGGAATTCTTTCCGGAAATCGTGAAACTGGTATCCCTGCCTGAGGATGAAGTGGATTATTTGGTGGGAGATGCCGTGACGGAGGGATTGCGAGACATTCTTTATAATACATACGATGGAAATATGGACTTGCTGAAAAAAGCGATTCAAAACAGAAGTATTAATGAATTTGTCAGAGCGGCTATGCTGGATGTGATGGGACAGCTGTATCTGGACGGGACACTGGCGGAAAGCGAGTGGAAGGACTTTTTAAAAGGGCTTGTGTATGACGGAAGGGAATATGATTATGTTTACAATGCGGTAGAGTCTGTATTGTGTCAATGCCATTTTGTTGATATGCTTCCGGAAATCCGTTATATGTTTGAGCAGGAGCTTTTAGATGAAGTCGCAATGGGAAAATATGATTCCTGTGTGGATGCTATGTTTGAATATCGGGAGGATGAAAAGAGTTTTTGCGAAACTCCGTTCAGTGCGTCTGATTCTCTGCGGCACTGGGCAATGTTTACAGAAAAATCAGAAGATGGCGCATACGCTAAAAGCGATAAAGAACTTGAAAAAATGCTTCGCAGGGCAGAACGGGAATGGAATTCCCCTGTTAAAAAGACAAAAATCGGCAGAAATGATCCATGTCCCTGCGGCAGTGGAAAGAAGTACAAATATTGCTGCCTGAATAAGCCCAGGGATGTTATTGATTCTATAGAAAGTCCGGAAGAACGTCAGAAATGGTTAAAACGCTATCCATATACGGGACGTGAGCGGGTAGAAGGCAGGATTTATCTTGAAGATTATTTTGACCCGGCGGGTATAGAAATTGATAAAATTCTTTATCTGGCTTTAATGAATCGGCCGGGTTTGATCTGGAATCGAAATGAAGCGGCAGAAGAACGGAGAAAAAGAGAATATCTTTATCTTGCATTCCAAAAATGTACGGTGAGAATGGAAGAGAAGCGGATTTCGTCATTTGCAGAGTATGATAAGAAGTATAGCATCCATTATCGATGTGAGGAATGGCTTGGTAAGTTGTGTGGGCTGTTACAGGAAAATGGCGATACTGAAAAATATGAAGAGGTAAAGGGATTTATTTTGGATAAGCAAAGGAAATAATATGGAACGGTTAAGATGGAAACGTTGTAGTAGAGTGGGACTGGATTTGGAAAGGGAGGTCGTAAAATGCCTTATACGATAGAGGAAATCAGGATAAAAGCAATCTGGATTTTTTGATACAAAAGGGAGGAACACGAAACGAAATGGCGGTTAACAATAAATACATTACTTCGGCAGAAAGTCTCGTTACTACACATGAGGAAACCAGAGCAGGTTTCCTTAGCATTGCGTTGGAAAAAAACAGAGTGAGCGATCCGTTTGTTAAGAATGCGCTGGCATTTAAAGCTATGGTCGCCTATACAAAAACGCCAGAGGAGTTATTAACAATTCCGAAGGTACGGCCTTTTCTTATTTCCGCTTCCGGCCTCTCTGATAAATCGTTGGCGTATCTTGATGAAGATGATCAGACTATGGCTATTCAGGAACTTATCGATAAATTCTTAAAACCGGCTGGAGATGCTTACATCGACGAGGCTACTTTTCGCTACCTTTTGATTAAGGGTGATACTGTGGGCGGTAGTATGAGAAATAAGATTGGTGCACTGGGCCAAGAGAGGCTTATAAGAACTGTCTTTTCAAGCATGAATGTCAGCGGAATCGTCTGTGACAGAATCACAACAGATTGTAAAAGATGGAATAGGGTAAACGGAAACGAAGCAGGTGTGGAATCTAATGTAAAAGCGCTTCATTGGAGAAATAGCAAAGGCGATCGCATCCTTGCATTTAATGCAAAAATTCCGACGGTCAATAAAAACGTTGATATTTGTCTTTATTCGGGTAATATAAGTGACTACGATCAGGGCAAAATCGTTCGTCATGACGATAAAGCCTTGATGTTTGGTGAGCTAAAGGGCGGTATTGATCCTGCGGGTGCTGATGAACATTGGAAAACTGGTAATTCTGCACTTAACAGAATAAGAACGAGTTTTTCAGATGCAGGGTATCCACATATGAAAACATCTTTCATTGGCGCAGCTATAGAACGTTCTATGGCAGAGGAAATTTACGGCCAGTTGGAAAATGGCACACTGACCAATGCTTCGAATCTGACAAATAACAATCAGTTGGTTGCTTATTGTAATTGGCTTATTGAACTTTAAGGAGAGAGCAAAAACATGATGGAACAAATGATTCTTGACGAAATGTTAGGAATTCCGGATGAGGTTGCAGATAAATCAGAATACATTGTTGATAAATTTTCTGCTGGTGATTTCTGCGATGAAACCGAGCGAGATGCGCTTGAAAAGAGATACGAACCTATTCTGGAGGTAACCAAAAAATTTGACCGAAGGAGTGTAAGCTACCAGTTAAGCAAGAAAGATGCTTTGCATAGTTGGCTGAAATATAAGGAAGGTTTTTCAGCTGACTTAGTTAATATTCTTTTGGACGATATGGGAGCGAAGCCGGGCGATATTGTAATGGACCCTTTTATGGGTTCAGGCACTACGGCACTGGTTTGTCAAATGAGAGGCATTAATAGTATAGGATATGATATTATGCCGATTTCGGCTGTGTCTATAAAAGCTAAAGCAGATGTTCTTCATTATAATGTGAATGAAATTAAGAGGTTAATAGAGGAATTTTCTAATCTGGAATTTCCAGATGGATATACAGCTACAACGCCGTATATCACCATCACGGATACAGCTTATCCAGAATATAACGAAAAGATGATCCAATATGCAACAGATTGGATTCAGGCCGGGGATTTTTCTGAAGAGGGTAAAAATCTATTTAAGCTCTGTATGATCAATTCCTTGGAACGTTGCAGTTATACATCAAAGAGTGGACAATATTTAAGCTGGGACTCAAGATCAAAAAAGGTTATTCAAGCGAATATTGAGAGGGAGAAAAAAGGCCAGCGATTACTCCCCAAGCACTACTGTCGTGAGACTATTGAAAACATAAAAGAAGCAGTTCTCAAAGAATTGAAACACATACTTGATGATATCAGGCTAATCCAGTCAAATGGCACATCTGAAACAGATGCTGAGATCAAATTTAAACAAGATAGCGTTCTTTTTGAATTGCCAGAACTTGAGGACAATATAATAAAAGGTGTAATTACGTCACCGCCGTACTGCAACAGATACGATTATACAAGAACATACGCTCTTGAACTTGTATACTTGGGGCTTGGCGAGGAGACCATTAAAGAAATGCGCCAAGCGCTGCTTTCTTGTACGGTTGAAAGCAAACCCAAGATTGCAGCTTTAAAGGAATACTACCAGAAAATTGGTGCTGCAGATAGGTTTGCTTACATTTATGGGACAATCCAATCAAACTCTGTTTTTAAGGAGATACTTACAGCATTAGAAAAAAGGAAAGAAAACGGAGATTTAAATAATAATGGAGTGCTCCGAATGGTCGAGGGGTATTTTACTGAGCTTGCTTTCATTTATGCAGAATTGTACCGAGTTTGCAAGAAAGGCGCAATGGTTGCATTTGTAAATGATAATGTGAGGTATGGTGGTGAAGTTATTCCAGTGGACTATCTTTCCACCAGTTTTGCAGAGCAGTTCGGGTTTAAACCGGTTAAGGCATATTGTCTTAGGCAGCAAAAAGGAAATAGTAGTCAACAGATGAAGAAGTACGGCAGGGTGGCTCTTCGAAAAAGTGTTACTATCTGGGAAAAGTAATCAGGGAGAATGGGTATATTACGAATAGCGCAGCCAGAGAGTTACTAGGGAAACGCTGATTAAATCAGTATTTTAACTATCTTTCCGCCACCATATATAGTATAATGTATGTATTACAAATACTAAGGACGGTACAGAAGCATGAAACAACAAACCTTTAGCGATATTGAATATTCCAACCGCAGGAAAAAGACCAAAATCGCAGGATTACGGAAAGGCATGGAAATCAGCCTATCGATCATCCTTATTGTGATCTGTCTGATTGCGACAGGTTGTGGAAAAGAGAGTCCGGCATCCGATGCCGACGGGCAGAAAGATATGGGCGAAAAGCCTCAGCTTCAGGCCGAAAAGCCTCAGCTTCATTGGAATGTTTCGCACTCTCCCCTGTCGGAGCAATATGAAGGCGCCACGATGGCCGATGGTAAGATCTACGCTTATCGCTATGTAGAAGGCGGCGTAGACATTTCCGTATTCGCTGCAGATACCGTGGAGCAGACGGCATCCTACGAGATTCCGGATGTGACAGAGGTGATAAGCATTTCCGTAAATGCTTCTGAACAGATCTGCCTTTGGGGCAGTACGGAAAATGGTAATACTTTATGGCAGGTAAGTCCTAATGGAGATATCCGCACCATAGAGGACATCGAAGTGGAGGATTTAGGGCTATTTCCAAAGCTTAAGAATTTTTATGCGGACAGTAATGGCCTCTATTACATATGGTATACCATGGACGTGCCGTGTGCGGAAGTGTACGAAGACGGGGAAGAAAACGTCTATACCGTTCTGGACAGGATCTACGTAAAAGATCAGCAGATGAACACCATCCTCTACGAACAGGTTCCGGACTCCTATTTCAATAAATTACTGAGCATGGCTTTTGACGAAGAAGGCATTCCCGTGATGCTGGCAAAGGATGAGGACGGATATTACATTCAAAGGATGCGGACTGCGGTGGGGGAAGAATACGAACCTCGCCGTTTAGAGACGGGCGAGTCCGTGGAACTGGAGCGCAGCGGCAGGTTCGCACACACAAAAGAAGGATTGCTGTACGTACAGGAAGGCGCCCTTTATCTTTATCATTTGTCTGATTCCCGGAATGAGAAACTCCTGGAGCTTGCAGGCGTGGGCATTCAGGAGGAAGACATCATATACCTTGGAATGAACGGCAGTACCATTGAGGTCATAGATAATTACCGGAGCCTCGGGCACTCGGAATATTCTGTCATTGCAGAAGGAGAAAGCTCCAAAACACAACTGACATTGGGGGTCACGATGCTGCAGCCGGAAATGCGGCGGATGATTGCATCCTTTAACCGTTACCAGAATGAAGTGACGATTGAACCCATTGTCTATGTTGAAGGCTGGGATTACGACGCCGGGTATGGGAAGCTAATGCTGGATATCATTCAGGGAAAAGCTCCTGACCTGATCACCATTTATGATGAAAGCTTGGCGCAAAATGGGACATATTCTGACTTATATGCGTTCATGCAGGAAGACGCGGAAATGAAAAAAGAGGATTTTGTGTCCAACGTCCTGCGTGTATATGAAGTGAATGGGCGTTTGCACACGATAGCCCCCTCGTTTCTGGTGCATACTATGTGGGGAGCCGGCAGTACGGTCAATGGACGAAAGGGAATAGATGTTACAGAAATGATACAGTTGCTTCAAAGTAAGGGAGGCGATATCAACAGCATCGATGGCTTTTCTGCCGATGAAAACGTTTTGACGACATTATGCGGTCTAAGCATGGATCAGTTCATAGACTGGAGCGAAGGCGCCTGCGATTTCACAGGAAACGAATTTCAGCAGATCATTGATTTCACGAAAGAATATGAAGGTAAACCTTATGAGAGCCTATATCGCGCTCTCCGGAACGGCGATGTACTCTTAACGCTGGGATTGATGACCTCCGTGGAAGACTATCGGCTTGCATCAGAACTGTATGGAGAAAACGTGCAGTTCATCGGATACCCCACAGGAAGGGGAAACGGCTCGGCAGCACAATTTATCGGGGGCTCATTGGCAATCAACTCCAAAAGCGAGCATCAGAAAGAGGCGTGGGAATTTGTCAAATACTATGTACAAAACGGTTACAGCGGTACGGGATTCCCGATAGTGCAGGAACGGTTTGATGCGGTCTTGGAGGAATCCCTGCATGAAACGTTGGCGCCGGATGAAGACGGCAAGTCATCCAAGGTTGCCAAAGCTGCTTATACCGAGAAAGATGTCATCAACATCCTCATATTCAAATGCGAACCGGAAGACGTAGAAGCGATCAGGGCCTTGGTGAATGACGTAAGCGATAAGTTTGAGTACCATACGGAAATACAAAAAATAATCGATGAGGAGGTTCCGTTCTATTTAAATGGCCAGAAGGGAATAGAGGAAGTGTGCAAAATCATCCAGAACAGGGTGCAGCTATATCTGGATGAGAAATGAAGAAAAATCACCCAAAGATTGCCGGAATGGGCTGCGAGGTGCGGTTCGGAAGGGCGGAGAAAGAATAATCTCCATGATACAGTCATACCCCTTAAAAATCTTTCATACACTGTAAAAAAGATTCTCAAGGGGTATTCTTTTGAAGGATTATATCGAAGAGAGGGCAATCAGCATCGCTGAGTTTATCATTGAATCCAACGCCACGGTGCGGCAGACGGCCAAGGCGTTCGGAGTCAGCAAATCTACGGTACATAAGGACGTAACGAAATGGAACGGTTTGTGTGGGTGGTAAAATAGGAAAGATAGTTATTTTATCGCGATAAAGCATATTTAAGCATTTGATAGGCAGCCTGTTTCTTGGCATTTTTCTTGGAAAATGAGTTTGCCAAGAAGTGTTTTGTTATTTCTTTTATGTGACAGGTGCATTGCCAGACAGGATTACCATTGTTATCATATTTCTGCTTGAAATCGTAAACAGGTATTGAAAAATATCCCCTTCTTGCAAGTATTTCTAACTGGCTGATGGCATCATTTATATTAGGATTTGGAATTTCATCACGAATTGAATATAGTAGGTTCTTTCGATCTAATTCCTTATATGCTAATTCACATACAGCTTTTCGGGCTTCGTTTTTTGAAG
>JAMPHT010000010.1 GCA_023663285.1 Bacillota bacterium | reverse complement strand
AATCCTGCTTGTATGCCCGTAAATCAAGGCTTTTTTGAGATAATCAACCATTTTAAGTAGAAAAAGCTGAACTTTTGACAGCGGCACTTTAAATTCAATTTTTCCTCTTTGATATTTCCCTGTTAATATAGAATCATATAATCTTTTTATAAAAGAATACCATTGCAGTAAATTTACATTATCAGATTTGTCGGTCAAATAACTTGATCCCTCAACCCTATAAAAAATCAATAATGCCGTACTTAAGTCACATTTCTCATTATCTAAAAGTGTTTGTGGAATATCAAAGCCATTATTCCAATTATAATTATATGCATAGACATATAGGATTTCCTGGTCTTTTGTCTGAAAAATAGTTCTTTTTACTTCATCATTATCAGTATCATACAGCAATGCTTTTACGCTTGAAATTTTATTCTCATCCATTTATTGGATCCTCTCTAAGCTACGCTACCACAAATCTACAGTTGCACCTTGACTTCTGTATTCCTCCACACTGCTCCTAAAGCAACTATCTTATCAGTCATGTCATCAAAACATAAACTACTACCCCCGGTTCTATAAATACCAAATCCCTCTTTTCCTTTTCCATAACAATAAACCAAATCCCCTACATCACATCCTATGAGCCATGCATTTTGAAAAAAATTTTCTTTTTGCTATTGTCTACCTGAAAAGATAATCCGAGGCTGTCCCCACCGGATATTTGTCTCAAAAAATCAATGTAATCTTCCGGCAATTGTATTGGTGATTCCCTTAAAACCTGCTTTATTTCATCTCCCCCTCCATAACTTGCCTCCCCTTCTGCAAAAGTTAATCTGTGGTTTAAGTTTTTTAAAATATCCATAGCCGGTCTCTCTTCCTGTTAAGTTATAACTGTTTTGAGCGCCATCTGCTACGTCTCGTCAAATGTTATTTCCTCTTGATTCTTATTATAAAGCGTCAACCTGTTTTCAATCTTGATCTCATTTACGATCCAGCCTCTTAAAGTACAAGCCGTAATAAAATCCTGTATTCTATTCACGCCATTGATTTCCCGCAGTGTGATAACTACCCCAAAATTTAAATCGGAAGTCATAGCATTCGTCAACCGTTCCTTTGATACAATAGATATCCCCCATAAACGCTCGTCATAAGAATTCAATGCCCGATTTTTTTTCAGGATCTTAGATATAAACTTCGTATTTTCCCATTTTCTAAAATCCCTGCGCGACTTACGTTCATCAACAGCAACCCCCTCTTCATCCTGAGTATTTTCGTTGATATCATCGATTTCACCTTTTCTATTCACACGTCCAAATCTCAAAGATAATTCTCTGGATGTATAATCTACACCTTGTACCCTGGAACACTGTGGAAAATAACACAATGCTGCTCGTGCGATAAAAGGATACTTATTATCAGAATCTCTCGGAACGGGTATGGAATAATTTGAAGTAATGTACGAACTTGCCGTGCCATACAAAACAAATCTTATTTCCTGATTATCCGATTCCAGAATGTCTGATATTTTGATTGGAACAATACCATAGCCAATCTGATTCTGAATTTTATATGTAGATGTCTTAAACTCCCACCCAGCCGCTGAATCTATGATCAATGCTTTTGCTACTTCTCTGGGAAATCCCATAATATCGATTAAAAATGAGAGCTTTCTTGCTATCCAGGGGACTGCGAAAGATGTCCCGTATACCGCTTCAATATCTTTGGAGGAACATACTTTTATACGTTCACTTTCCTCATAATCTCCTCCATAATAAGAAACATCCGGCTTATTAAAGAAAGATAAAATGGTTCCTTTTCTGGTGTAGGAAGCGGGCAGTCCATTGCGTTTTACCGAATTGACAACTACTGCATTCAGGGAATCTGCCGGAGAGCCAACGCGCAGCATACCCTCTCTTTGACTGCGATTATCATTTGTTCCCGATACAACAAAGATAATATTTTTACTTGCCTGCAACTCATCCAGTGCGGAACCGTCATATGAGATAAAGTTTTTCGACACTTCATCGTCTGTCCCAAGCGATAAATTCCATACGTGGATATCAGGATTATCATTCACTATGTTTCTGATTTTATTTACTAACCGCGGAACAGAAATCCTGTCAACACACACACCAAAATGCCGCACCTTAAATCTGCCGCAGCCGTCATCAAGCCATGGATTCAAACCAGGCCCATCTACAATAATAGATGTTACCTCTGTGCCATGATCACGGGAAACATCTCTTCCGTTAATGGATTCAAACTCATCAAGATAATCTGTATTCTTGACCCACTCGGAAAAGTAAACCTCTTCATCAAATAAATTATCTATCACACCTATGGTAGGCTCATTTGATGGTTTAGGAATATCTCTTTTATACTTTTGTTTTGATTTATCAACAGCCTCTAATGTTACTTGTGATAGATCCGAAGAAATCATTGAAATCATGTATGGAACCTTATCTTGAAGAATTTGATACAGATCCCAGCTTACTGAGATAGTATCTTTTCCATAAAATGCGTAAGGATACAAATATCGGTCTATTTTAAGTTGTTCCAACATTTCCGATAACGAGTATTCTGTCTGAAAAAATGTCAACAAAAAGGATTCCTTCTGTACATCTGCAGTCACATGGGGAACTGACAGGGATTCTACTACAGAACAGTCAACGATCAAATTACGAATAATGTTTTTGGAAGAATAACTTTTATAATCTAAATCAGGCTTTTTTTCTTTTGTTTCATTAAAGTTCTCCGGCACCGCCCTGCCATCCAATTCCTCTACTAAAAATCTCTTTGCTTCCTCTAATTTCTCAAGCGTTTGCTTAATAGTTTCCTCATCCACATAATATGTGATAATATGATTTTCCTGGCCTTCAGAAGCATCTGAGAAGCGAGCCCCTACCACAACATCATTCGTCTGTTTCCCGCTGGGTTTAAGCACTTCGCTTATTCTCATAGATTTTGCAATAATATCATTATAATTAACATCAATCAAATAACCTTTCAAATATTTAGGAATTGATTCATAATATCTGACTATTGCCTTTAAATTTTCTTGCAATTGTTCAATCCTTCTGACATCCGTTTCCCCATTTTTTCTAAGGTTTACAAAAATAAGTCCTTTATCTCGTTTTCTATGATTGTACCGAACCTTTACCTCAAGCAAATTATTCATCAGACATTCCCTCCCTTGAGTTTGCGTGACACACTGCTTTTAGGAACTCTGGCAAGGATCTCTATCTCTCTTGTGGTAAAGCCCTGCTCCGAAAGCTTTTGAATATCGACAGTTTGTGGATTATTATTTAAAGCAAGATAGATTTTTCTCAGGTAGTCATATTTGCTCGTTTCATCACTAAAAGCAATAGAAGTCTTTATGATCTGCTTCATATCTCCGGGATATGGAATCTCAGGCAGCTTATTTAATATCTTATGGAATAATCTCATATCCTGACTTGAATTAACTGCCTTTTTTATGCTAGAGGTCAACATGGCATCTGCAACTTCAATAAGGTCTTTCTTTGAATATCTGTCAAACGAAATAATAGCATCAAACCTTCTTAATAATGCCTTATCAAAACTTTCAAATAAATTTGTCGTAGCGATCACGACGATCTGATCACTTAAAGTATCCAATTCTCTTAAAAATGTTGACGTCACTCTGCTCATCTCACGAAGATCATTTGCGCTGCTCCTGTTTAAAACTAAGGCATCCAATTCATCAAATATAACAATAGCCTTGCTATACATTAAATGATTTATCTCATCAAATAGTCTGGTTACATTTTTTGAAGTTTCTCCTAATCTGCTATCGATCAACTGCTCCAAATGCACCGAAAGAATATCTCTTTCAAGTAAACGGGCTATTTGAAAAGCAGACTCTGTTTTTCCTGTACCCGGTGCCCCATGGAAAAGGAATTTAGACATACCGCTCTTATTCTTGATTGTCCGTGCAATTCCAATAACATCTTCTTCAATGATATTAGGAAGCATAAGGGGATTAGATGAGTACTCAAGTTTCTCCAAGAACTGAAGATTACGATAATTAGCCTGCGGTATATAAACATTTGCATTTGAAACTAAATCCATCAAGTACTGTGCCACCTCATAATCACCGCACTTATCAAACTCTCTGGCTATTTCAGACACTTCCGAAACAAAAGCTGCATTATTCTGTTCAGTGTGGTATTTCACGAGATTGATAATATTTTGTTTCTTCATGGCAAAATCCCTCCATACTCTCTCTTCGTGTTTTTATATTATACTTGAGTGTGGGACATATGTCAATTGTTTTGGGACAATATTTTAAATCATTCCATTTGCCACCACCTGATCCCACGGAGCCCGCGACTTCAAGAACCCCGCATTTGCAATCTTGCGGATCAACCTGTATACTAAAGCTTGCAGACACCAATGATAGAAATCTGAGATTTTCAAGGATCACCCTGCATATGGTATTGCTTGTGACGCTGCGTAATGCTGTAAAATGAGCAGCGTAAGGAGGTGAAGGCTATGTCAAAATACACAACAGGAGAAATCGCAAAGCTCTGCGGCGTGACCGTCCGAACGGTACAATATTATGATACGAGAAATATTCTTGTGCCCAGCGAGCTGTCCGAGGGAGGAAGAAGGCTTTACTCCGACGACGACCTCCAGCGTATGCGCATTATCTGCTTTCTGCGTGAAGCGGGTCTGCCTATCAACAGTATTGAATTACTTCTCCATGACGAACACCCTGAAAAGGTGATAGGGGTCCTGTTGGCGCAGCAGGAAAAGACGCTTCATGAGGAGTTGACCGAAATGCAGAAAAAATTGAATATGATCGAGGATATTCGGCGCAGTCTTAAAAGTGTAGAGCAATTCTCGGTTGAATCCATTGGTGACATAGCGACAATTATGACAGGCAGACAGAAACTGAGAAAGATCCATCGAACAATGCTGTTGACCGGTATTCCGATGAGTATTTTGCAGTGGGGCTCCATCATACTGTGGATCGTGACCGGAATATGGCAGCCTTTTATCCTTTGGATAGCGGTCATGATTCCCTATGGGATCTGTGTCAGCAGGTATTATTTCAGGAATGTGGCTTATATTTGCCCCGAATGCCACAAGGTATTTATACCCCGCATCAAAGAAGCTTTTTTTGCAAAACACACGCCCACGCTCCGCAGGCTGACCTGTACCTGCTGCGGTCACAGGGGCTTTTGTGTGGAGACCTGTGCCGAAAAGGCAGAACAAAACGGATAAGACAGACGGCAGGAACGGATAAGCCGTAATGCTTTGCTTCCGTTCCTGCCGTCCTGCTCTCGGTAAAAAAAATCTATCTCCCGTCTGTGATGGTGATTCCATCCACTGCACCATCCCAGAATTCGATCGTAACAGAGTTTTTATAGTCCTCTCCCTGGTCCACATATTCCATTTTTCCGTAGGAATAGTCCACTTCGGTATCTCCGCTGTCATTCTGGGGTTCCCCCATGATCGCTATGACTTCCTCCGGCGTCATGCCAAATCTCACGCCGTTGCACAGCATGACGTCCACATTCACATCCCGCCAGGAGAACAGTTCAAATGCGATTCTGTATATATCGCAGTCCGGTATTTTCCGGGTCTCCTCCGCGAAATTCTTAAACAGCACGCGGATTTGCTTTCCTGCCTCTTCATTTTCCACATCTACACCCACCATAGTGTAATAATAAGGCTTCAGCTCCTCTTCCCGATATGCTTCATCCAGCTGATACCCCATAGCCTCCACATCGGCCCATGTCAACGGGAAGCTGTAAACAGTGCCGTCCAGGGCAAACTCCAATGTTTTCCAGTCGTCAGAGGAAAAATCATAGTCCTCCCGGCTGCGCGCCTGTTCCTGTCCGGCTTCGGACGCGCCATCCGATCCGCCGTCCTCTCCGGCCCCGCTTTCTTCGCCTCCTGATGCGCCGTCTGCTTCGCCGTCCTCTCCGGCCCCGCTTTCTCCGCCCCCTGACGCGCCATCCGATCCGCCATCCTCTCCTGCCTCAGTCTCCCTGTCCGATCCGCCGTCCCGGCTGCCGCTCTGTTCCGGATCCTCCGAGCTGCTATCCTGCAGGAAATCCTGATATTCCGAGGTTCGACCGCCGGCTGTCCCGCCTTCCCTCTCTCTGTCCTTGTCGCTTCCGCCGCAGGCTGTCAGCCCGCACACCAGCATTGCCGCAATCAGGACCACTCCGGCCTGCTTTATTCCTTTTTTCATTAGTTTCATGTTTATCCTCATTCTCCTTTCTGAAATAGATCATCATAGTGATTATGAGGAAAACAGTCTGCTTTCCACAAGCAAAATCTGGTTGCAGGAGCGCAACCATCAGTTTCCGCTTTGGGAAAAGCTTAGATCCATCCAGTCAAGATAATAGGTCTCCTCCAATAGCTCAGGGAAATCATCCCCATAGCCGGAAATGGAAAAAATACTTCCATCCTCCAGGTCACAGTAGGCAGCGAAGGAATAATGGATCGTGCTTTCCTCTTCCCCGTATTCCCTGACAGAATAAGAATAATAGTAAAATGTCCTGCCGTTTACCACAGTCTCTCCCGCAGCATGAATGCGCGAAAGCTGACTTTCCGCACCGCCTTCCGCCATATCCGCCGCCGACAGCCAGGTATATTTCAGCACATTTGCCCGAATGTTCACCCTGTTGTCCTCATTCAGATAGTTCTTCCCCGCAATATCGTCCCCGGTCAGTGTCCAGCCCTCCGGCACCCGGTAGGATATTTGATAACGCCCGTCACCGTATACAATACTGTCCTCGGAGCTGTAAGACGCAAGGCTCACATCCTCTATCCAGCCGCTTCCCGCCTCATCATCCGGCTCATCCGTGGGCTGTGCCGTACTCAGGATCGCCTCCGCAGCAGCAAGGCTTTCCTCATATACACTGCTCCGCTCCCCCTCGTCCAGCGCGTCCACATCCACTCCGTCATACCGGATGACCGCCAAAAGGTGCCGCCCCTCGTCCGCCGGCGCAAGCACCACCTGGGTATAGGAGCGGTCATAAACGCTTCCCCGCTCTCCTTCCATACTGATCACATAACGGATAAGCTCTCGTCCGCCTCCCCTCAGCCTTTCCCCTTCCTTCTCCATGCGGTAGCCGGCCTCCGTCAGAGACTCCTGCTTCCGCTCCATACCTTCCCACATTTCGTCAACAGTGCCGTCCCCTGCCGTGATCTGAATTAAATAACAATCGTTTTGTCTTATATTAAGACAGCCGCTTGCATGAACCAGAGCTTTTCCCTTTTGCGGTATGGTAAACCGCATTCCCGAAAAAACGATCTCCCATACTTCCTCTGTCTCCAGTGCTTCCGTCTCCGGTTCTTCTGCCTCCGATGCTTCTGTCTCCGACGTTTCCGTCTCCGGTTCTTCCGCCTCCGATGCTTCTGTCTCCGGCGCTCCCGTCTCCGCAGCTTTCTCGGCGGCAGGTGAAAAAACGCCTGCAAACCACAGTCCCAGAAAAACTGCGGCCAGCCAGACCACCGCCGCTATCCAGACCACCGCCGCTATCCGGCCCCCTGTCTTTCGTTCCCTCATGTCTGCTCCCTTTCTTCCTCTATTTGAACACGCCGCTCGTTCCCGCGAGGTTCAATACCCATGCGCAGCTCCGCGGCACACAGCAAAACCAGGATCAGGAGTACGCCTGTGACCGCCGCCAGCGCGATCAGCGTCCTTCCATGATATTCATAGTAGAGCCTCCGCTGCCCCTTATCCGTGTAGCCCTCAATATAATCTCCTTCCCTGATACCGTCCGTGTCGATCCATACCGTCTGCATCACTCTGCGGGAAACATCATCATAAAAGCAAATATCCGCCTTCGTGTACTGCTGATACACCCGCTCCACTCTGGCCTGCTTAAGCTGCCCCGGATCCTGTTTCCAGGAATAATGAAAAAGCGTTGTCACCAACAGTACGCCGCAGAATAAAAACAATGCGCCAAGGGCCGTCAGCATGACAAAAAGACGCAGACGGGCTCCCCCTTTCCGCGCCTTTTCCGCAGACAGCACTCTCATTTCTAGGGCTTCTCTCGAATCGGCTTCCCCGGCGGCTTCGGCTTCCTCAGCTGCGGAAACTGTTTTGCCGTAAAGCAGCTCCGTAATGCTGATTTGAAAAATATCGCATATGTCCACCAGCTTGTCCAGATCCGGATATGCCTTATCCAGCTCCCACTTGGACACTGCCTGTCTCGTCACGCCGATCCTTGCGGCGAATTCTTCCTGGCTGAGACCGGCATTTTTTCGATATTCCTGTATTTTTGCTCCAATCAACAGCATCCTTTGTATGCTCCTCCCGTTCAAGCTTCGGGCGCAATGCGCGACAGACGCGCAGCGGCCGTTTTCTTAAATCTATTTTACCATACCGCCGGTGATTTTGAAACAGCCAAAACCCCTTGCCGGCTGCCCTTACCAGCTGTCTGTTATCAGATGCTCTCCCGGTATGGGGCGGGCGTCCCTTTTATGGGCGATCTCATACCACCTGGCCGCCTCCTCTTTATATTTCAGGGCAGTGTTCATCAGCTCTTCATATTGGGCTTTTATATTCTCAATGACGCTGTCCCGGTCGGCAAGCCTCCGCTTTACCTCCGCCGCTCTCTCTTCACAGCCGGCAAGCGCCTGCTCCAGCTTCGCCGCTTTCTCCTCCCTTTCGGCAAGCGCCTGCTTCCACTCCTCTGCGCTTTCCAGCACAGAACAGCGGATGTCCCTGTCAAAATAGAGTGTCAGCCGGGACGCCCCATCCTCCGCACACACCAGCATATTGTTTTCAGAATTTACAGCATTTATCTCTGGGCGGCTGTCAAAGCATTTTTCCGGAAGTATGATATGCCGCTGAGGCTCAAAGGGAAAGAGCGCCTTCAGGCAATAAGCGTCACTGATAGGATTCTGGATCACATAAAAAAGCAGCAGCGTGTCCCGAAAGCCCACCAGACGCGGGCTCAGACAGTCTGACGTATCGCGGCTCTCTATTTTGTACAGCTCCTGCAGATCCGTAATGCTCTTCACCACTATGTCCCGGCCCGTATTCCTGTAGCAGTAATATACCGTGCCGTTATATACGGTATCTGAAAGCTCCCCTGCAAAATCCGTACACAGCGTGACCGGACGGGTAATGCCCTCGCCTATGGTGGTTCTGATATAAAGCGTGTTCCCGCTCTCATAAATAATAAGGTTTCTTCCTGCATCCAGCGGATAAACAGTTCCCATATGGTTTCCCCCTGTCAGGACGCCCCGGCTTTACGGACGCGCATCCGTCAATGGTCTTTTGTAATTATATGGCACAAACAGGCAAAAATTTCATATGATATAACAAATATTTTTGATGAGGAAAAAAATATGGCTAAATGTAAATCTGGTAAATGTGGATGCAGGGCGAGGATCGTCAGCAGCACGGTTCAGAATATGCAGGGAAGCTGCTGTACCGACGTGTGCAGCACTCCCATATACGGCTCACCGGAGATGTTAAGCATTATGGCGCCCGTCATTTATGACGAGATCGGCATAAATCTCTGCGCCACCTTCCCACTGGGCACAGATATTTCCACAGCATATCCGACTGCTGTCTCTGCTACGGCACAGGTCGTGAACATCGCTTACGATTACGGAGATACAAATGTGGAGATCGCGCAGATCGCAGGCAGGCCGAACTGCTATGTTGTGACCCTTGCAAATCTGTCAGTGACCTTCGCCGTAAAGCTTTACGACGAAAACTGCAGGCTCCTTGGCACCATTTATCCCGTGGCGGATTATCTGCCGGCTGACACGGCGGCCACCTATGACGAGGACACCAATCCTTCCTCTGTGGAGCTTGAGATCTTTGCGCCTTACGGGGTAAGCTATACTGCCGGCGCCACTGCCGCAGATCTGACGCCTGTGCTCAACTATCTGGGCTTCGAGTCCGCAAATAACTCTGTCAGGCAGGGTCTTAATTTCTATGGTATTGGAAAAGCCCTTAACTTTGATACGGATGATGATACTATCACCGTAGGACTTACGCTGATACTCCAGAGCATTTACTATGCGGGCTACAGCCTGGCAAACGCTGTCAGGATCAACACCCCCAAGGGAAGCCTGGTG
The DNA here is from genome assembly GCA_023663285.1 of Bacillota bacterium. GTDB lineage: Bacteria > Bacillota > Clostridia > Lachnospirales > Lachnospiraceae > Acetatifactor. The sequence continues at coordinate 72,267 of JAMPHT010000010.1, read as the reverse complement.
ACCCCCGACAACACAAGCTGCCTGCAGTTTGTAGCGGGAGAGCTGCTGGATCTTGCCATCAAGCCCCTGGAGCTGGGGCCTCCCAAATGTGAGGAGCTGCTGAAGGAAAGCTGCGGCCGCACCACCTGCGGCACAGGGGCGGTGGATGACACAATACTCACCACCACCACTACCACAACTACGCCTGCGACGCCCGACGCCCAGACCACACCTTCCACAGACACAACGGCATAGTCAATAAGCCAACCATTGTCGGCTTTATGCACCGGCACAAAGTCAATGACTTGGCCTATGTGTCTGAAAGACACATTTTGCTCGCGGGAATAAAGCGGCGCACGGGCCATGCATTAAAAACGGGGCAGCCTTTTAAAGCTGCCCCAAAATCACATCACCGAAGCGTCGGCCGCTTCTTTCCACCCCAAAGGGTCCTGCCGTCTCGCTTACCATCTGCCTCAAAATCTCTTCCTGTCCTTCAGTTCCCCGTACAGCAGGCAATAGTTTCCATACCGCAGCCTGCTGATTTTTCCCTGCTCCACCGCCTCCCGGACGCCGCATTCTCTTTCCGCCACATGGGAGCAGCCTCCGAATCTGCAATATTTCTCATATTCCCCAAATTCCGGATAATACCCGGCAAGCTGCTCTTTCTCCAGGTCAAACAGGCTTAAGGAACTGAATCCCGGCGTATCCAGAATATAGGCGTCCTCTCCCATGGCGATCAGCTCGGAATGCCTGGTGGTATGCTTCCCTCTCTCGATCCTTTCACTGATCTGTCCCGTCTCCATGACGGTCCCCGACTGAAGCCGGTTCACCAGAGAGGATTTGCCCACGCCGCTGGGGCCTGCTACCGTGGTAGTTTTCCCCGCCAGAAGCTCTTTCAGCTCCTGCATCCCCGTACCCTGCTCAGCGCTGACGCACAATGTCCGGTAACCGCAGCTTTCATAGATCTCCCGATATGCCGCGCCCTCGTTTTCCATGTCTATATCCTGTTTGTTAAAGCAGATGATGCAGAGCACCTTCTGCTGTTCCATCATGATCAGGAATCTGTCCAGCAGATTAAAATTCGGCTTTGGCTTCACGATGGAAAATATGACCAACGCCTGATCCACATTGGCCACCGCCGGGCGGATCAACTCGCTGCGCCTGGGAAGCAGCTCCCTGATATTTCCCAGCGCCTTCTCCTTATCCAGCACATCCAACTCCACATCATCCCCTACCAGCGGCTTCCGGTTATCCTTTCGGAATATGCCCCTTGCCTTACATTCATAAGTTTCGGATCCTCCCGCCCCTTCCCGGCAGTGTACATAGTAGAATCCCGCAATACCTTTTATGATCTTTCCCTGCATATTTCCCGTCCTATTGCGGCGTAAATTCTATCCTTCTGGTAAAGGATTTTTCCTCTGTAGTCCCAGGCTTTACCTCCACCTGGTTACCGTTCTCATCCGTATCAAACTCAGGTTGCGTGGTCACCGTGTAGGTCACGGTGAGCGTTCCGGCAGATGAGGTCAGGTTATTGTGGTTTGTAGAATAGGGGAAGCTGGATGTCCTTGTCTCCAGGATCACCACCCCGTCATCCGCAACCAACTTCAGAGTCACAGTGGATCCGGTGACATAGTCCGGCGCTTCTTCCAGTGTAGGCGCAGCAATACCTGCATTGCACCTGTAAAGCGTGGGCGATGGCTCCGGGGTAGGCTCCGGTCCCCGGCTCACCGTGATCTGGATAATCGTTCCCTGATCTACCTCCAGATCCTGGGAATAGCTTTGATAACAGATCAAGCCCTCCCCATAGGCAGTATTGTATTCATAGCTCACCGTTCCCACCTGCAGCTTTGCCTCGTTAGCCACCACGATCCCATCCATCTCTGTAAGCCCCAGCAGCTTTGGCACCTTTGTCTTTATGCTCTCCTTACCCAGGCTCACCGTCAGGACGATCTCGCTGCCCTTTGCCACCTTGCTGTCCGCCGCAGGGGACTGCATAGCCACAATGCCCGCCTCCACCGTGTCGGAATAAGCTTCCAGCTTCGTCACCGTAAAGCCTCCGTCCAGCAGTATATTATATGCATTATCATAAGTCCGCCCCACAACCGAGGGCACCACATCCCCCCTGGGGCCGGCGCTGGCCGTCAGGATCACGGTGCTTCCCACCGGTATGTCCGTACCTTCCTTCACAAGACTTCCCTGAAATTCCGCGCCGATAACGGTTCCCGCTTCCAGAGTATCAGACTCCTCATAATCCACCTGGGACTCCAGACCCAAGGCTTTCAGCTCGTTTCTTGCCTCCTCCACGGTCTTTCCCCTGACGTTTGGCATCGGTACATAGGTCGTTTCCTCCGATGCAGGCTCCTGGGTGCTTTCCCCGCCGGAGCTCTCACCGGAGGCTTCCTCCGTCCGGATAGGTCCTTCGCCCCGGTCGCGATCTCCGGAGCCTGCGCCGATCCCGTTTATGACATTTATCACCAGGATGATCAGAATGATACAAATAACGATCCCCGCCACCACGGCCAGGATAGTGGTCACCCTCTCCATCCTTGGGTTATAGTCGTAATCATCCCCGTCCTCCGGCTCCTCCTCATTTTCATACATAGCCTCCGTGTCGGAGCGAAGGCGCATCATCTCTTCCCGTTCCGGATACTCCTCCTGATAAGCGGTCCGCCTCTTGATCTGCTCCACTTCGCTCTCGGTGATCATCCGGGTGTCCCCGTCCATCTCCACATCATTCTGCACCACAAAATCCTCGTCGGGATTCATCAGCGACTGCTTCAGATCCGCAATCAGCTCCTGAGCGCTCTGATACCTGCGGTCCGGAGACTTCTGACAGCACTTCAGCACAATGCTTTCCACCACGCCGGGGATCTCCGGCACAAAATCCTTGGGGGAAGGCAGCTCCTCCTGGATATGCTTTATGGCGATGGCAACCGTCGTCTCACCGTTGAAGGGCACTCTCCCCGTAAGCATCTCAAACATGGTGATGCCTAAGGAATAAATATCGCTCTTTTCATCGCTGTAACCGCCTCTGGCCTGCTCCGGCGAGGTATAATGCACAGAACCCATGACATTGGAGGTGATGGTATTGCTGGTGGCCGCCTTCGCAATGCCGAAGTCCGTCACCTTCACCTTGCCGTCCCTGGAAATAATGATATTCTGGGGCTTGATGTCCCGGTGAATGATATGATTGTTGTGGGCGGCTTCGATCCCCATGCCCACCTGTATAGCAATGCTGACCGCCTCCTTGTAGGACAGTCTCGCCTTTTTTTCAATATATTTTTTGAGGGTGATCCCCTCCACAAGCTCCATCACAATATAATAAATACCGTTTTCTTCCCCCACGTCGTATACGTTGACTATATTAGGGTGCATCAGCCCTGCTGCTGCCTGGGCCTCGATGCGGAATTTTGAAACGAAATTTGCGTTTTCGCTGAATTCCTGCTTTAAGACCTTCACTGCCACAAAGCGGTTCAGCTTATGGCACTTTGCTTTATATACATCTGACATACCGCCGGTTCCGATCTTTTCCAGTATCTCGTACCGGTCGCCTATCATCATTCCGATTTTAACCATATATGCTCTCCATTCAACCATCCTGTCCGGGCGGCTGCCGCTCCCGGTCCGAATCTCCTCACCGGCCGGGTTCAATCAATATCACACTGATGTTATCTCTGCCGCCGTTCTCATTGGCTCTGCGCACAAGCTCCTCCGCCTTCTCCACAATATCCCTGGCGCCGTCCAGTACCATACGGATCTCCTCGTCGCTCAGCATATTAGTCAGCCCGTCCGTACACATGAGGACCATATCTCCCTCGCCCAGCGTTACACTGAAAAAGTCTGTCTTTACAGTGTCCTCCGCACCCACTGCCCTGGTGATCACATTTTTATCCGGATGGTTCCTGGCCTCTTCCCTGTCCATTCCGCCGCTTCTGACCATATCCTCCACCCAGGAGTGATCTCTGGTGATCTGCCTGATCTCATGGCCGCTCACTACATACAGCCTGCTGTCTCCCACATTTGCCACGGAAAGGCTTCTGCCCTCACAGCTTGCCGCAACCACCGTAGTTCCCATTCCCTCAAGCTCCGGCGCCTTTTTGGCGCTTCCGTTTACCATGGCGTTCGCTTTCTCCACAGCCATCCGCAGGACAGCCTCCGGCTCATACTCCGCAGACAAAGCTATTTCCTCCACCATAGTTTCAACGGCCAGCTTTGAGGCATAGTCCCCCGCATTATGGCCTCCCATACCGTCCGCCACAATGAACAGATTCGGCAGATGTCCCACCGGCTTCTCAGAGGTATATACAAAATCCTGATTCAGTTTTCTCCTTCTGCCGATATTGGTTACAGAAAACGTCTTGATCACGCTTTAGTTTCCTCCAAAGTTCGATTTCTTTTCTAAATCTTACCATTAAAGTATTTTAGCATACTAAAAAGAAAAGGGCAAGCCACAACATGACGCCTGCCTGTGTTCTTTGTCCTGTTTAATATATTATATCTGTATCTTTACGTAATAATCGCAGTTCGCAGCAAAATATCATGCGTTATTTATTGTTTCTCCATACCGGTTCCGCAGCTGCCCGCAGGCTCCGTCGATGTCCCTGCCCAGCTCCCTTCTGACCGTGACATTCACCCTGTTTTTTTCAAGTCTGTTCTGAAACGCCCTCACCTGACTGCCCGCAGGTCCGGTATACCCCCGCTCCCTGACAGGATTCACAGGGATCAGATTCACATGGCAGGCGAGAGGCGCCGCAAGGGCGGCAAGCTGCTCCGCGTCCTCTCCGGAATCGTTCACACCACCCACCAGGCTGTACTCAAAGGTGATCCTTCTGCCTGTCTGTTTGAAATAATAGGCGCAGGCGTCCATCAGCTGGTCTATGCTGTACTTGTTCGCTATTGGCATCAGCCTTCGCCGCTTCTCGTCTGTGGTCCCGTGGAGAGACAGTGCCAGGGTGATCTGCAGCTTCTCGTCCGCCAGCTGTCTCATGCGGGGCACAATGCCGCAGGTGGACACCGTCACGCTCCTCTGGCTGATATGGAGGCCGTTCTCATCCGTCAATATTTTCAGAAAAGTCAGCAGATTCTCATAATTATCCAATGGCTCCCCGATACCCATCACCACCACATTGGAGACCCGCTCTCCCGTTATTCTCTGAATGGAGTAGACCTGCTCCAGCATTTCCGAGGGCAGCAGACTGCGCTCCAGGCCCCCCAGGGTAGAGGCGCAGAAGCTGCATCCCATCCGGCAGCCCACCTGTGAGGAAATGCAGACGCTGTTGCCGTGCTTATATTTCATCCACACGCTCTCCACCACATTGCCGTCATCTAAGCGGAACAGGAACTTTTTGGTTCCGTCGAGCTTTGACTCCTGTATCTGCACCACCTCCGGCAGTGTGTAAATATACTTCAAAGCACACTGCCCCCGCAGGCGGGCGGGAAGGTTGGTCATCTCCTCAAAGCCCCCCGCCAGCTTTTCATGCATCCACTGATACAGCTGTTTCGCCCGAAAGGGCTTCTCCTCCATTGCCGTCAGTTCCTCCGTCAGCACCGGCAATGTCATGGATTTGATATCCTTCTTTTCTTCCATATTCCTATGACGCTCCATATCCTGATGCTCTTTGTGTTTTACCTGTCAAAACCTCAAAGACGCTCTTCGGCGGATGAAGGCCGGGTTCTCCGACTGCCCGCCTCACTTCCGCTTAAACCTTGCGATAAAGAAGCCGTCCGCCTCCATATATCCGGGCAGAAGCTGGATACACGCCCTGCGCTCCGCAGCCGTCAGGCCGTGATCCTTTCCCTCTTTCTCCCGCAGAGCTTCCGTGGCTCTCTTCTGCTGCAAAAGCAGCTCCGGCAGGCTCTCCTCCAGCGACAGAGGCTCCATTCCCAGCTCTTCCGCCAGAAACCGGACCATTTCCTCATTTTCCGCCGGATCTATGGTACAAGTGCTGTAGAGCAGCGTTCCTCCGGGCTTTACATATCTGCTGCACACCCGGACGATCTCCCGCTGTAATGCGCTCAGACTCTCCATGCCCTCTCTGCTGGCATGACGCCCTATGTCCCGCTTCCTGCCCATGACTCCCAGCCCGGAGCAGGGCACATCCAGCAGCACCACATCCGCTTTGCCCTCATACGCCCGGTCAAGGCAGGTGGCGTCCCAGGTCCGGACTTCAATATTTTTCGATCCCATACGGGCAATATTTTCCCGGATCAGACCTGTTTTTTCCTCCGACACATCCCGGCTCAGCACCTTCATTGCCTTCTCCGCCGCAAAAATGCTTTTGCCTCCGGGCGCGGCGCAGACATCCATCACAAGATCCGTCTCCCTGATTCCCGCCAGCTCCACCGCCAGGGCGGAGCTCACATCCTGCACTGTCCACTTTCCCTCGGCAAATCCCGGCAGTCCCACGATTCCGTCTCCATGCTCCAGCAGCCTGACACGGGACAGATAGGGGCTCTCCCTTAGGACTGCCCCCCTGTCCGCGATCTCTTCTGAAAGCTGCCTGATCTCCTCCGGGGAAAGCCTTTCACTGAACCGCAGGGAGACGGGATGGATCTCCTTTAGCCCCGCCAGCATCGTCCTTGTGATCTCCCCGCCGTATTCCTCCAGCCAGAACTGCACCAGCCATTCCGGCACGGAATATTTCACCGCCAGATACTTTATCGGCTCTGCGCTCTCCTCCGGCAGCGGCAGATTCCCTTTATTCCTGGATATGCTCCGCAGGACGCCGTTGACAAAGCCCTTGAGAGAACCAAAGCTGTGTTTTGCCGCCAGCTTGCAGGCTTCGTTGCACACCGCGCTGTCCGGCACGGCTTCCATGTACAATATCTGATAGACGCTCATGCGCAGAAGGCACCTGATAAAGGGCTTCATCTTTTTCACCGGAAGGGAAGAAAAGGCGTCCAGATAATGATCCAGCTCCTGCTGCCTCTCCAGGGTCCCCTCCGTCACTCTCTTGATAAATGCCTTATCCCGGCTGTCAAAATAATCATACTTGTCCAGCGCAGCCTTGATCAGACGATTGGCATACTGCTTCTCCCGCTCCAGGGTAAGCAGGATCTCCAATGCGATCTCCCTGCCGGCTCCGCCCGCAGCCCTCTCCGTGCCCCTTTTCTGCTTCTCAGCCACCGTCAGTCTCTCCTTCTGTTGTTGCCGAACAGCAGGATCAGCCTAAGCAGCTGGAGGATGGAGGAGGCCGCTGCCGCCACATAAGTCATGGCCGCCGCACTCAGCACCTTTTTGCAGCCCCTGTTCTCCTCTGCGCTCACCAGGCCGTACTGGTCGATCTTTGCAATGGCTCTGGCGGATGCGTTGAACTCCACCGGAAGGGTCACCAGCTGAAACAGGACCGACAGCGAGAACGCCCAGATGCCGATCTGGATCAGCACGTTGTTCCAGCTCAAAATAATGCCCAGTATGATAAGAGGCATTCCCAGCTTACTGCCGATATTCACCACCGGGACCAGCGCCGACCGGAAATTCAGCGGGGAATATCCCTTGGCGTGCTGGATGGCATGGCCGCACTCATGGGCCGCCACTCCCACGGCAGTGACGGTGGCCCCGTTATAATTATTATAAGACAGCCGCACAGTATTGGTCCTGGGATCGTAATGGTCTCCGTCCTCCGACTGCAGACACTCGATCTGCACATTGTACAGTCCCTCGTTGTTCAGTATCTGCCTTGCCGCCTCCTCGCCGGTCATTCCGGTGGAGTTTCCGATCTTAGCATACTTTTTCATAACGCTGTTCACTCGGAAGCTGGCGCCCAGACAGAGCACCATGCCGATAATGACAAGAATATAAGTGAAATCATAGTAATAATATGGCATAATATTGATCTCCTTTCCCGCCCGCTGTGATCGGGCGATGCCCGACTGTGGTTGGGCAATACCCGGCTGTAATCGGAAGATATCCGGCTGTGATCAGTCGATATCCGGCTACGGCCTGCCGGTGTGGACAGCCGCCGGAATATCCGCTGCCTCCGGTCGTCCGGCGGTCCCCAGTATCTCTCCCTGTTCCGGCTTCACACCCAGCAGAAAGTCATGGGCGCTCATCCGCTTTTTACCCTCCATCTGAAGCTCCAGCAGCTGTAACGTCCCCCTGCCTGTTGCCACCGTCAGGGATTCCTTATCCACACTCAATATCTCCCCCGGCTTATGGCCGGACACATCCCGCTCCCCGTCCGGGACCGCCTTCCAGACCTTCAGCTGCCTGCCTCGAAGATAAGTATAGGCGCTGGGCCAGGGCGTCATCCCCCGTATCAGCCTGTCGATCTCCGCCGCTGTTTTGGAGAAATCGATCTCTCCCATGCTCTTCCCGATCAGCGGCGCGTAACAGCTTTGACTGTCATCCTGTTTTTCCGGTGTAAGCTTCCCCTGCTCCAGCAGTGAAAGCGCCTCCGTGATGGCCTCTCCCCCAAGCTCCATGAGCCTGTCATGCAGGGTCTCATAGGTATCCTCCGGCCCAATGGCCGTTTCCTTTTTATAAAGCATATCCCCTGTGTCCAGTCCGGCGTCCATCTGCATGACAGTGACGCCCGTCCGCTCTTCCCCGTCAATGATAACGTGCTGAATAGGGGAGGCCCCCCGGTATTTGGGCAGCAGGGAAGCGTGTATATTCAGACAGCCATGTTTGGGAATATCCAGGATCTCCTGAGACAGGATCTGTCCGTAGGCGGCAACGATATAAATGTCCGCCGGATGCGCTTTAAGCGCCTCCACCGCCTCTGGCGCTTTCACCCGCTCAGGCTGCAGAACCGGAATATCATGCTCCAGCGCACAGACCTTTACAGGGGAAGGGACCGGCTCCCTGCTCCTGCCCTTCGCCTTGTCCGGCTGAGTCACCACCGCGGCGATCTCATGTCCCGCCGCTATCAGCGCCCGCAATGCGCCCGCCGCAAAGTCGGGCGTACCCATGAAAACAAGCTTCATACCAACAACCATACCTTTCCGAAGACACTTTACGCACTTTCTTCCGGCTTCACGTCCATAAGCTCTCCCTCCACCTTCTCCACATAAAGGTGGCCCTCCAGGTGATCCAGCTCATGGCAGATGGCTCTTGCCAGAAGCTCCGTCCCCTCCAGCTCAAAGGGCTTCATATTCACATCCATAGCCACTGCCTTCACATAATTCGGCCTGGTGACCTGGCCCGATTTTCCGGGTACGCTTAAGCATCCCTCCTGGCCGGTCTGCTCCCCGGAGGTCTCCACGATCCTGGGGTTGATCAGAATATGAGGATCTTCCCCCGTGGTGTCTATGACCACGATCCTTTTTAATACTCCCACCTGGGGCGCCGCCAGGCCCACGCCGTTTGCCTCATACATTGTCTCCAGCATATCCTCGATCAATTCCCTGACACGGGGAGTCATTTCCGTCACTTCCTTACATTTTTTGGTAAGTACTTCCTCTCCGATTTCACGTATGTTTCTGATTGCCACTTGAATACCCACACCTTTCCTGCCCGCTAAACTGCAAAATCAAACTGCACAGCCTCTGTCCGAAGCTGCCGCTTCTCTATGCTCTCCTCCAGCAGATCCTTTATCTCTACCAGTTTACCATATTTTGAGGCTTTCACATAGAACACAAATCTAAAAATATCATTAATTCTTCCAATGGCCGCAGGCGCGGGCCCGATGACCCGTATATTTTCCCCTGACTTCCTCACAGCTTCCGCCAGGGACTCCGCCAGCTCTGCGCCGCGCCCTTCCTCCCCGGCATAGATCTGTACCGCCAGCATATGGGCCGCAGGAGGATAATCCCCCAGTTCGCGATACGCTATCTCCTTCCGGTAGAAGCTCTCATAATCCTGATTCGCCGCGCAGACTATCGCATAATGCTCCGGCTGGTAGGTCTGGATCACCGCCTCTCCGGGAAGGCTGCCCCGCCCCGCTCTGCCCACCGCCTGGGTCAGCAGCTGGAAGGTCCTCTCCCCGGCGCGGTAGTCTCCCAGGCTTAAGGACAGATCCGCCGCCAGCACTCCCACCAGGGTCACTCCGGGAAAATCATGGCCCTTCACGATCATCTGGGTGCCGATGAGCACATCTGCCTCCCTGTTGGCAAAGGCTGAGAGAATCTTCTCATAGCTGCCCTTTGTCCTGGTGGTGTCCCCATCCATCCGCAAAGTGCGCACTCCGGGAAACATGGCCTGCAGCTTCTCTTCTATCTGCTGGGTCCCCGCCTTAAAGCCGCTGATATATTTAGAGCCGCATTTGGGGCACAGCCTGACCCTGGGCTCGCTGTAGCCGCAGTAATGGCAGATGAGCCTGCCGTCCTTATGCTCTGAGAGAGACACATCACAGTGGGGACACTTCATCACATGGCCGCAGGATCTGCAGGAGATAAACCCCGCATAGCCTCTCCGGTTCAAAAACAGGATGCTCTGCTCCTGCTTCTTGAGCCTGTCGGCCAGAAGCTCCTGGAGCTTTATGCTGAAAATGGAACGGTTTCCCTCCTTCAGCTCCTGACGCAGATCCACCGTATAGACAGTGGGCAGACGCCCGCCCGTCAGCCTCTCATTCAGCTGAAACAGCTTATATTCCCCTGTACTGGCCCGAAAGTACGCCTCCAGGGAAGGCGTGGCGGAACCCAGCACAAGGCAGGATCCCTGCAGCCTTGCCGCCTCACCGGCCGTCTCCCTTGCATGATACTTTGGAGCCGACTCGCTTTTATAGCTGCCTTCATGCTCTTCGTCCATGACGATGACCCCCAGATTGGGAAAGGGGGTAAAAAGGGCGGATCTGGGCCCGATGATCACATCGATCTCACCGTTTTTCGCTCTCTGGCACTGGTCGTATTTCTCCCCCGGAGACAGGGTGGAATTCATGACGCTGACCCTGTCCCCAAACCGCCTGTAAAAGCGAAGCAGGGTCTGATAGGTCAGGGCGATCTCCGGGATCAGCATGATCGCCTGCTTTCCCCGTTTTACCATCTCCTCAATGATCTGCAGATAAACTTCAGTCTTGCCGCTTCCCGTGATGCCGTGGATCAGGTATGTACCCGGCTTCCCTGCGTCGTAATCCGCCAGGACCTCCTCCGCGATCCGCCGCTGGGCGGGACTCAGCGTCATTCGTCCGGCAGCGCCGCTCTCCGGGTCTGAGTCCGGTTCCCGGCCGGGATCAAAGCTGCCGGACTTAAGGTCCCCTGCCCCGAACTCCCCGCCTCTTAAGCTCACCGGATTCCGCAGGCTCGTTCTGCTTACCACCCGCACAGCGCCGGATTTTTCCAGGCTTTTCACCGTCTGGGCGGATACTCCCAGCTTTCCCGTCACCCACTCGTAGGGAATGGTCTCCTGCTCCACCAGCTCCTGCAGCAGCCTTTCCCTGGCCACCTGCTTTTTCCGCCTGCTCTCCCCCAAAAGGGATATGATCTCCTCTTTCCCCAGGATACGCTGCACCGTGCGGTGCTCCAGCTTCCGCACGGACTGCTTTGCGGGAAGCACCGTTTTCAGCGCCTGTATCATGGTAGAGCCGTAATTTTTCCGTATCCATCCGGCCAGGGCGATCATCCTGTCCTCCACCCCCACGCCGTTCTGCACAATGCCCAGGATCTCCTTCGTCCGCTCCCTGTCGAACTTACACTCCTCCCCCATGCCGATGACATATCCCTTCATCTGCCGGTTGCCGTTTCCAAAGGGGACCGCCACGCACATCCCCGTCTCCAGGACGCCCTGCAGACGCTCCGGCACTCGGTACTGAAAGGGTCTATCCAGTTTTTCGTGTGAGACATCCACAATGATGTCCGCATAAAGCTCCGCCACTTTTCTCCTCAGTCCTCCGCTGTCTGCCTTTTGCCTCTTCCAAGCCGCTGCCCACAGACCTGCAGACCGCTCTCAGATGTGCTGCAGGCCGCCCTCCAGCAGCTCCCTGATAATGACTCTCTCATCCATAGGGTATTTCTCCCCCTTGATCTCCTGATAGTCCTCATGGCCTTTGCCTGCCAGGACGATGATATCCCCCTCCTCCGCATGGGAAATGCAGAAAGCAATGGCCTCCCGCCTGTCGCAGATCTCCCTATAAGTCCCGTCGGTCTTACTGATTCCCGTCTTAATGTCCTCCATAATGCTTAAGGGCTCCTCAAACCTGGGATTATCCGAGGTGATGATCGTCAGATCCGCCAGCCTCCCGCTGACCTCTCCCATTTCAAACCTGCGCATCCTCGCCCGATTGCCCCCGCAGCCGAACAGACACACAAGACGGTGGGGGTGATACTCCTTCAGCGTAGTCAGAAGGCTCTCCAGCGCCATGGCATTATGAGCATAATCTATGAGTACGATAAATTTGTCGGAAACCTCCACCTTTTCAATGCGCCCCTTCACCTTAGCTCCCAGCAGCGCCCGGCATACCACCGCCTCGTTTACCTGAAAATGGCGGCAGATGGAAATGGCGCACAGCGCGTTATAGACACTGAATCTCCCCGGCATGGGAACCTTCACATCCAGCTCCAGCAGCCCCTCCGTCCTGAAATCCACCCCCAGGGCGCCGGGCATATAGACCCGCCGGATCCCGGTGGCACGCAGCATATTTTTCTCCCCCAGCCCGTAGGTCTCCAGCTGGCAGGTGTGATCCTGCACAATGCTTTCCACATGAACGTCGTCCCCGTTCACAATGCCCACTCTGCACTGCTTAAAAAGCATCCCCTTGCACGCTGCATATTCCTCAAAGCTGGCGTGCTCGTTTGGCCCGATATGATCCGCCTCCAGGTTGGTGAAAATACCGTAGTCAAACACAAAGCCCTGGGTCCTGTGCAGCATCAGGGCCTGGGAGGACACCTCCATCACCACTGCCTCCATACCCGCGTCCACCATCCTTGCAAAGGTCTCCTGCAAAACATAGGACTCCGGCGTGGTATTGTCCGCGTGTACCGCCTCGTCGCCGATGATGGTCTCAATGGTGCCGATCAGCCCGCATTTGATCCCGGCGTTCTGTAAGATCGACCTCACCAGGTACGTGGTGGTGGTCTTGCCCTTGGTTCCCGTGATCCCTATGGTTTTCAGCTTCTTGGCAGGATGCCCGAACCAGGCTGCCGAGACAAACGCCATGGCATATCTGGTATTTTCCACCTTAATGACAGTGATATCCTTTTCCCCGATCTGGCTGCCCACTTCCTTTGAGACCAGAAGCGCCACGGCTCCCTTCCCCGCCACCTCTGCCGCAAACCTGTGCCCGTCGAAGTTTGCTCCCTCTATGCAGATAAAAAGGCTGCCCGGAACCACCCTGCGGGAGTCGTTCACCACCGCGCCCACCTCTCTGTCCATGCTGCCCTGTACGCATTCGTATTCCAGCTTTTCAAATAATTCCGCCAACTTCATAACAATAACCATACCTTTCCTGACTATTTTATTCCTGCTTCAAATATTTCCTGTTCCAGATATTCCGCGATCCGCCGGGCCATTTTCTCCCTGCCCGCCTCATTGGGATGCATTCCGTCCCTGCTGTAAAGCTTCCAGTCCTCCCACTCCTCATGAGGGAAAAAATCATGGTATATGTCCAGGACCTCCACACCCAACTCCCCGGCCAGGGAGAGCTCCGCATTCACATAATCCTCCAGGACCCCTCCGCCATGGTCCGCCGCCTCGCAGGTCTCCTGCCGCTCATCCGTGTACCAGGTAAAGAGGGGCGACACCAGCACGATCCGCGCCTCCGGGCTTCTGCTTTTAAGCGCTCTCACCGTCACACGCAGGGCTCCCAGAAAAGAATGCTCGTCATAAGGATCCTCCGGATCGTCTATGGGCACTCCCACCTGATAATCATTCAGGCCATGCTGTATCAGATAAATATCCACCCCGGAAAAGTCCAGCTTTTCCAGTTCGTCTATCACCCCGGCGTAATACTCTGTATTGCTCTCACGCATAATGACAGACTGCTGCACACCGAAATCATCCGCCTCCACCGCCTTTGCCAGCGCCACCAGCGAAAAGGTCCCCCTGGTATAGTCCAGCGTCCTGCCCTGCTCTGACCTGGAGGCGCAGGTGCCGCCAAACCCGGCATTGAAAACGCTTTTACCCAGCAATGTCTCCAGCAGCGCGGGCACCGCCGTTTCGTCCCTGACTTCTCCCATGACGCTGTCGCCGAAAACAACGATCTGCACTTTCTGCTCTCCCGGCTGTCCCTGCACCGTTTTCAGGATAAACAGAAACAGCAAAAGCGACAGCAGCGCCGCCACCACGCCGCAGATGTACCCGTACAGGCCGCCGCTTTCCTGCTTCTGCTTCCTGTCATTCAAATCCATATGAGTTCCTCCGTAACTTTCATTACCACAGTGTACCACAAAGAGCGTTTTTTCACAAGATGATCGTTCAGCCTTGTTACAAAGTGACGGCTGACGCGTCCTTTTGCCGATTGTCCTTGGAAAAACGAAAAAGCCCCGGCTTGAAGCCGAGACTCTTTCGCTTTTCTTATGAGGGGGAGATAGTGAGTTCATCAACTATCTGAAATACATATTAACCGGGAAATGTGTCCAAAGTGTGTCTATTTTCTAATCTAAATCTTAAAAACCCTTAAAAAAATCTTACTGCTGTTTCTTAGCCTGCTGCTTCGGCTGTATCTTTATCCTAAACAGATACCACATACCCCCTGCCAGGCAGATGGAGGAATAGGTGCCGCAGACGATGCCCACCATCAGAGGCAGGGCAAAGTCACGAATACTGGTCACGCCCAGGATATACAGTACCGCCACCATGATAAAGGTAGTCAGGGAGGTGAAAATGCTTCTGGACATGGTCTGGGTGATGCTCCTGTTTACAATGTCCTTCAAATCATCCTTCGCCGACATCACAGCCATATTCTCCCTGATGCGGTCAAAGATAACGATAGTGGCGTTGATGGAGTAGCCCACAATGGTCAGCATACACGCTACGAAGGTATTGCTGACGGACACCTTTGCCGCCGCATAGAAAGCCAGCACGATCAGTACGTCATGAAGCAGGGCCAGGATGCTGCTGATACCGAACCGAAGGTCTTTGAATCGGATCCTGATATAGATCAGCATACAGACGATCGCCACCGCCACTGCAATGATGGTATCCGACTTCATCTCGTCGCTGATGGTGGAGCTGATGGTCTCGGAGGTGATCTGCCGCTCCTCAATGCCCCATTCAGCCGTCAGCATCTCGTTCACCGCCTCCCTCTGCTCCACGGTCAGGCTGCCTGTCTTGAAGATGACCTCGTTGGAATCCTGTACCGTCTGGATCTGTACGGCGCTTCCCGTGATGCTCTCGATCCGGGGCGCGATCTTTTCATTGGCCGTCTCCAGATCTATCTTCTCGTTAAACATTACCGTGGTCTGGGTGCCGCCCTTAAACTCCAGGCTGTAATTCAAAGCGTCTCCGGTCTGCGCCTTGCTCACGCCCATGACCACAAAGCCCGCCACGATCAGCGCCAGGGAAATGCCGAAAAAGAGTCCCTTTTTGGAGAGAATATCCAGGGTCTTATGCTCTTTGCCGACGCCGTAGAGCTTCTCGCTCTTCAAGCCGATGGCATAAAAGGCATAGAGAATGTATCTTGTCACCACCAAGGCCGTGAACATGGATACCGCAATGCCCAGAGCAAGGGTCTGGGCAAAGCCCTTCACGGAGCCGGGTCCTAAGAGCAGCAGCACCCCTGCCGCCAGCAGAGTGGTGATATTGCCGTCCACAATGGCGGACAGGGCTTTGTCGAATCCAATCTTGATGGCATTCCGCACAGTCTTGCCTGTGGCAAGCTCCTCCCTGATACGGGCAAAGATGATGACGTTGGCGTCCACCGCCATACCGATGGACAGGATGATACCTGCGATGCCGGACAGGGTCAGGGTCATATCAAAGCCCTTCAGCAGCAGCACCACCAGCGCCGTATAGGCCAGCAGGGCGATAGCGGAGCTGAGTCCGGGTATCCGGTAAACAACGATCATAAACAGGATCACCAGGCACAGGCCGATAAATCCCGCCTTTAAGCTTGTGGAAATGGCATCCACGCCCAGCTGAGCGCCCACCACCTTGGAATGCAGTTCCTCCAGCTCCAGCTTCAGGCCGCCGATTCGGATGGTGGAAGCCAGGTTCTCCGCCCGCTCATAGGACTCCATAGGGGAGATCACGGCATTTCCGTCATTGATGACCACCTGTACCCTGGGGGCGCTGATAATGCTTCCGTCGTAATAAATTCCCAGGGACTCTCTCTTGCTCAAAGCATTCTGGGTGGCGTCCGCAAATTTCTGCCTGCCCTCATCGGTCATGGTAAGGCTTACCGCATACTCCACATTTCCCAGCTGCTGATCCCTCATGCTGGTGGCCTGGGCGTCCTGCACATCCGTACCCGTCAGCAGCACGGAGCCGTCCGAAAGCAGCTCGTCAATGGTCTTGTACATCACATAGGTATAGCCGTAAGAGCCGTCCGAATTCTGCACCATCTGGCTGGCATAGTTCGTGTTCCCCTGGGAATCCGTTTCCGCGATAAAATACAGAGCGCCGGGCCGTCCCAGCTCCTGGAGTATCTCGTTTGCATCCGTGACCCCAGGGATCTCAATATTGATCCTGTCCGCGCCCTCCTGATATACAATGGCCTCCGTACTGCGCTGCTCCACACGCTTCTGGAGCTTGGCTATGGTGTCCGCCATATCGGTGGAGCTGGGAGCCTCCTCCCCCACCACCTGGTAGGTGATGCTGACGCCCCCTGCAAGGTCAAGCCCCAGCTTGATGGTGGATGCGCTGCCGTCCCCCGCTGCGTTGACGCCGAATATATCCACGTAAGTCACGCCCACCAGGAGCAGCAAAATACAAAGCAGTATCACAATGGCTTTGTTCTTTTTCATGTTTCTTTCGTCCTTTCTGTTGTCTTGCTTTCTATATTTTGATCCTGTCTGCCGCTTTCAGCTTCTGCCTTCCGCTGGTCAGCTTCCTGCCTCCGCCTCATTCCGGCTCCCGCTCTCCTTAAAATATGTCCTCCTGCTCCTCCATCTCCGCGGCCTTCAGCATGATGGCGCATTCTATCCGCTTCCGCTGGAGCTCGCAGCCTATATCGTAGGCATCGTTGATGTTTCCGTGGAAATTGTAGGAGTTGGCTGCACAGCCGCCGCTGCAGTAAAACTTCGCAAAGCACTTCCTGCACTTCTCCTTGGCATAGACATTGCAGCATTTGAACCGGTCCCGGATATCCTCTCTGGTGATGCCGTCAAAGACGTTTCCCATGAGAAAATCCTCATTGCCCACAAACTGATGACAGGGGTAAAGATCCCCCCAGGGGGTCACCGCCAGATACTCCGTACCGGAGCCGCAGCCGGACAGCCGCTTTGCCACACAGGGCCCACCCTCCAAATCTATCATAAAGTGGAAGAAATTGAAACCCCTTCCTTCCTTTTTTCTCTTGATCATCTCCGCCGCCAGACGGTCGTACTCAGCCTTCAGTCCGGGCACGTCCGCCTCCCGGATGGCATAGGGATCCTCCGGCTTCGCCACCACCGGCTCCACAGAGATCTGCTGAAAGCCAAGATCCGCCAGATGAAGGACGTCCTCCGCGAAATCCGGATTATTGTGGGTGTAGGTGCCCCGCACATAATAAGCAGTCTGTCCCCGGCTCTCGGCCACCTTCTGAAATTTGGGCACGATCAGATCATAGCTGCCCTGTCCGCCCCGGAAGGGACGCATCTTATCATTGACTGCCTTTCGCCCGTCGATGCTTAAGACCACATTTGCCATCTCCCGATTTGCAAACTCCATGATCTCATCATTCAACAGCACGCCGTTGGTGGTGAGGGTGAAACGAAACCTCTTATGAAAGGGCGCCTCCAGGCTTCTGCCATACTCCACCAGCTCCTTTACCACCTGCCAGTTCATCAGCGGCTCTCCTCCGAAGAAGTCCACCTCCAGATTCACCCGGTTCCCGGAATTCGCCACCAGGAAATCCAGGGCCTTCTTTCCTACCTCCAGGCTCATCAGCGCCCTTCTGCCGTGGTATTCCCCTTCCTCCGCGAAACAGTATTTGCAGGCGAGATTGCAGTCGTGGGCAATATGCAGGCACAGCGCCTTTACCACAGTCTGCCTGTTTTTGAAATCAAACACATAATTTTCATAAATATCAGGGGCAAACAGCTGTCCTGCCGCCTCCAGCTCCAGCACCTCGTCCACCGCCTCCGCGATCTCCTCCTGGGGATAGGGGATATGGGCAAGATTTAAAACTGCCGCCTTGATAGTGTCTCTATCCTTGATTCCTTCGTTTACCAGAGGCTCCACCAGCGGGATCATGTCATAGACGATATCGTCCACCACATGGACGGAACCGCTGTTTACATCCATTATGATATTGTACCCGTTACTTTTATACTGATGTATCACAGATGTATTTCCTTTCCACAAAGAGCAAGCAGCGACATGAATCGCTGCTTGCCCCGGTCAAATGATCTCACTGTCACTTATTTAATCTTCTCACAGCTCTGGTTTCCCACTGTACAGGACGTCTTGCATGCAGACTGGCAGGAGGTCTGGCATTCGCCACAGCCGCCCTTCTTCATGGACTCCTTCAGGTTCCTCGTTGTCAAAGTCTTGATGTGCTTCATAGTACTTGCCTCCTTATCCTTCATTCCTTACGAACTCACAAGCAAACCTAGTATATCACATAATTTCGTTTCTGTAAAATACTTTTTGGAAAAGTTTAGCTGAGTAAGCTTCAGCTTAGCATCCCTCCCAGCATTCCTCCGCCGGTGCAGAGGGCAAGCGTGGTAAAAAAGGATTTCCCGAAGGTGACGCCCTCCTCCCCCGCAATGGCGGAGATCACCGCCAGTATCAGGAAATACGCGGCCCCCTCCAGCAGCCCCCACAAAAATTTCCGGTTCTGCGCCTTTTTCCCCGCCAGAAACCCTGCAAAGAAGGTAGCCGCCACATATATCCCAATGATCGCGATCGCCACCACCTTCTCCCCCAGCCCCAGCTTATACAGCAGAAAAGATAAAAGCGCCAGAAAAATTCCTGTCAATATGTAAGAAAATAAAAGACTTTTCAGCAGAAAAGCCACCGGTATCTTACCGGCTTTAGGCGATTGTTCCATGATCCTCTCCCTATCCGTGCACTGATTTTCTATTAAAGAATATGCGGCGACCACGGTAAACTTGACAACCGCTTTTCCCATCATGTATATTATATATATTATACTTGTGAACGCTATTATAAAAGGAGTGGTTTTTTTGGATACCCCAGGTGCCATACAACTTGTGATACTGTTTGTCCTTGTCATTCTGTCAGGCTTTTTCTCTTCTGCGGAGACGGCCCTGACCACGGTGAACCGTGTGCGGATGCGCAGCCTTGAAGAGGAAGGAAACAAGCGCGCCGCCAGAGTCAACAAAATACTGGATAATTACAGCAAGATGCTGAGTGCCATCCTGATCGGCAACAATATCGTAAACCTGTCGGCTGCTTCGCTGGCAACCACCCTGGCGGCCCGTGTGAATCTGGCCGTGGGAATCGCCACCGGTATTCTGACACTTGTAGTCCTGATTTTCGGAGAGATCGTTCCCAAGACCTGGGCCATGTACAGCTCGGAAAAGCTCTCGCTTATCTACAGCGGCGTTATCTACGGACTTATGCAGCTTATGACTCCCGTGATCTTCCTGCTGGACAAGCTGGCAGGCGTATTCTTACGATTGCTGGGTATCGACCCGAATAAGAAAACCTCTACCATGACCGAGGCGGAGCTGCGCACCTATGTGGAGGTCAGCCACGAGGACGGCGTCATCGAGTCCGAGGAGCGGGAGATGATCTACAATGTGTTTGACTTTTCCGACGCTCTGGCAAAGGACATCATGGTTCCAAGGATCAATATGGTGACTGTCAGCGTGACCGATTCCTATGAACAGGTCCTTCAGGTCTTTCGGGAGTCCATGTACACCCGGCTTCCCGTATACCGGGACGACCAGGACAATATCATCGGCATCATCAATATCAAGGACTTCATTCTCACCGAGGATCAGGAACATTTTCAGGTCACGGATATTCTGCGGGACGCTCATTATACATATGAATTTAAAAAGGTGGCCGATCTGCTCATCGAGGTGCGGGAAAAAACCACCAGCGTCACATTTGTGTTGAATGAATATGGCGCTACTGTGGGAATGATTACTCTGGAGGATCTGCTGGAAGAGATCGTGGGAGAGATCCGGGATGAGTATGACGCCGACGAGGAGGAACTGATCCAGGAAAAGGGCGAGCGCACCTGGCTGGTAGAGGGCAGCATGAAGCTGGACGACATCAACGATGAGCTTGGCACTAAGCTGGACAGCGAGGACTATGATTCTATCAGCGGCCTTATCATTGAAAGCCTGAACCGGCTGCCGGAGGATGAAGAAGAGGTACTTTTAGAGAGCGGCATCCGTTTAAAGGTACAGGGTATCGAACAGAACCGCATCAAAAAGGTACTGATGACACTGCCTGAGGAGCCTGCAGAGCAGGAAGCCCCCGACAGTGATGAGACCGAGGATGATACAGACGCCAAATGAGCAGTATGCGGGTAAGCCCGAAAAAAGGAGAATATGCAATGAATGATTATCTGATCTATACGGATGCTTCCGCAGACGTCGACCCTGCCGTCATTGAAAAATATGACATCCGTTTTGTAGCCATGCACTATACCGTGGGCGAGGAAGAGCGGCTGTGCGCCAATCTGGAAAGCCCTGAATTTTTAAAGAAATTCTACGACGCCCAGCGGGCCGGAAAGGAGACCCACACCAGCCAGATAACGCCCCACTCCTATATGGAGACCTTCGCCCCGCTGCTGGCGGAGGGGAGATCCGTTCTGTACCTGTCCCTCTCCAGCGGCCTGACAAAGACCTTCGACTCTGTGAACCTGGCTGCGGCGGAGCTTGCCGAGGAGTATTCCGACGCAAAGGTAGTGGCTGTAGATACTCTCTGCGCCACCGGCGGTATGGGACTTATCCTGGAGGCGGCGGCCGAAAACCGTGAGACGGGACTTTCCATTGATGAAAATGCCGCCTGGCTGAACGAACACAGGCAGGACGTGGTACACTGGTTTATGGTGGACGATTTGATGTACCTGAAGCGGGGCGGCAGGATCCCCGCCACCACCGCCGTTCTGGGCACCGCCTTAAACATCAAGCCCTTACTTAAGATCGACGGGGAAGGACATCTGATCACCCTGGAGAAAAGGCGGGGCTACAAGCTGGCCTTAAAGGAGCTGGCAGGAAAATATGCCGCCGCCAGGGATGAAAGCAGGAACCGCGTCTATATCGTCCACGGGGACTGCCCCGACCATGCGGATGAACTGGAACAGCTGGTGAAGGCCGTCAATCCACAGGCAGACATCACAAAAATGCTGCTCTGCCCCATTATCGGAGCCCATACCGGCCCCGGCATGGCAGCCGTCATCTTTTTCGGGAACCGTACTCTGTGACGGTTCCCTTTTTGAGGGATCTGCTCTGTATTCCGCCCCCTCATAATCGGCGCATAATTTAAACCAGTCTGTCAGACAGCCGCAGCCGTTCGTTCCCTGGAGACACTGCGGCGACCGCAGGGGCAGGCTCCTGTGATGGAACCGGGAACGGCACCTCATGAAATGCGATATCATTGTGAGGATGCATCAGCTCATAGGATTCTTTCCAGAATCTTCTGAGCCAGTAGTAGTACGATTTTGGACGGATGCCGTTATCTGCCATCCACTGCTTGGCAGTCATGCCCTCCGGGCGGCTCTGGTACTGCTGGATGCTGTTCAGCCAGTTGGAACGTCTGACATCGTGGGTGATCTGATCCATGGTAATACCTCCCTACTACACCAGTTGGTATTTTATTCTATGCCTCCTCACATATTCCTCTGCGCAAGAACCTCTAGAATACTGCAAGATAAGCATAAGAACTTGAACAATAAATCTAAACCATCATTTCTTCAAATTCGATATCACAAGGTTTATTCAAGACTTGCTTCCCATAAATCACACACCAAGCCGAAACCGCCCACCTAGCATTTTCTGCACTGATTCCCATATCATTAACCAGCCGCTTTTCAAATCTATCTGCAAAAATATCATTGATGTAACCTGTTTGCAATATATCCTTTTGAATATTCATCTGATACAAGCTAATAACTAAGTTTAACTGTTTCGGATACCTATATAAATAATCTTTTAACAAGCCAATAAAACGTTGCTTTTCATTAAGAACACTCTCGGAATTTTTTAACAATAATTCAAATTGCTCTGAAAAGCAAGTACTCTTTACATTGTCTTTTGTTTCATTGTTTTCTATTGAATAATCAACAAATGTATCTACACCATTCAAATTTTCATCAAAGAAATCCTCCAAAAATTCTAGTACATACCTCCTTTGTAAAATATCATGCACTCGCTGATTGGAATAACTTCTAAGGCAATTATAGCAAGATGTATCTTTTTGTTCATTTCCACAAGTACAATTTTCTATAATTCGCTTGGTTTCATTCAAAACAGCCTCAAAAATATTCGGATCATTCAAACGTTTAACATGCCCAGCACCTCCAGGTGTCTTGTCATATAGGATTATTGTAAAACTGCCGCTCTTAGTATCCCGGTTATAAAAATATTGAAGACATCCTGCAATATCATTTTCTTCAATACTCAGATAAGCACAGGTCCCTTTCATTATAGCATACAAAACTGACAATGCCTGTTCATATGTTTTTAATTGCGGCCAACAAAATCTAATCTGAACAACATCTGTATCAAATCGATACCCTAAAGAGTACCTCTTCAATTTTTCGTTCTCACACTTTGCACCATTGGATTTTTTGTGCAATTTTGGAAAAATGCTTTGAAAACCAGTAGTTGCCAAATGCGTATAACCACAAGTATTACATACATAAAAATTTGACCTGTTTAATACTGCCATCTCATCATTTGGACTAAATGCAATCTCGTATTTCCTATTTTTCAATTGAAAAACATTATACTTGACTTCATTTCTATATCCAACATATGCAACCTCTCCATTGTATGTACGTTTCGGTTTGACTAATCCAGCTTTTGTAACCATGCCCGCTTCAAAGCCAAATTCAGGCACAATAAATGTATAGTTATGACTTTTATCCAGATCCTTTCCGCATACTTTACAAGTCCTTAAATGTTCTTCATCCTCGTATTCAATATGTGGCTCGATATTTAATGTATTACACTCACAGTATGCATAGTCGAACATTCGCCAATCCATATTAGGCATTTTTTTAATGTATTGGCTTGTAATTAGATTCCCATCTGCTACAATTTGTGAACCCGGAGCATACTCTGAAATAGCCATCGCTAAATCACGTTGTAAATCTAATTCCAATTTGTTTGTTGCTTTCGAATCCCATATTGCCAATTCGACTGTATCTACCGGAAAACCATATTTGGGCAAGATGCTTTTCTTGGATAGAAATGAAATAACACTTTCCTTCTTATAATTGTTGATTCTCCATCTCAAATAATCAACTCTACCATTATTATTAAGCGCTTCCTGTAACGATTTTTCAAGTATTCCAATTTCATAAAAATATTCTTTTGCAGCTCTTGTCAATACCCCTTGATCACTCAATAATTTCATAGTCCAACCATAGTTTTCAATGTCAAATCGTCCATGTAGTTGTTCAGGTAAGAAATCATTAAGGTATTCTTTTAAATTGTCTGGTTTTTCAGTCAAATATTGTGACAATATTTCAAAACCACTCTGACCATTTTTTTGCTCAATTAATGTCTCAACATCTGAAAAGTACTCTGGATGCTTTCTCCAGAAAAAACCAAATGCAGATGCAAACACATGACGAATAGCAATTTTTTCGTTCTCAACCTTGAAAATTGGTGGCTTAATACTGCCTCTTATCATTGATTCTGGATTATTGAAATACATAAAGTCATGGCTGCCTTTATTGCAAAATGTTAATGCAAATGCTACCGATTTAGAACTGCGTCCTGCTCGTCCTGCTCGCTGTGCATAATTTGCAGGGGAAGGTGGCATATTTCTCATGAACACAGTTTCTAAGCTACCGACATCAACACCCATTTCAAACGTTGTTGAACAACTTAAAATATCGACTTTCTTTTCTTTAAAAAGGTTCTGATATATATACGCTTTTTCTTTATTTAATTGTGCAGTATGCTCTACTACACGCAAACCTCTGATTTCCAGTTCTTGATACATACGATAATAGTGATTCTCTTCCAATGTTTTATGCAAGTCAATCCCCTGCAGTACACCTTTACACTTATATGTCGGACACACCCCCTTAACATTATATGATGTGATTTTTTTGCATACCGGGCATTGATAAAACTTTGCATGAGAATTTATTTGGATTTTTTTGGTATTAACCTTGTACTCAATGCCTTCATTAACAATTATTTCTCTTTTGATTAGCAATTTCCAAATATCAACTAATAGACGTATTGCATAATCTCTGCTCTGATCTGGCAGTGTATACTCAATAATCTTCTCAACAAAATCAACTCTTTTATTTAATCCATTCGCCTTAGTCGGAATAAACGATTTGCATGATCCATTTTTGCCACCATCAGATAAAGTAAAGCCCCCTTCATGTCCATTATATGTGAAAAATTCCTTATCCGTTTTGTTTAGTGGAATCGGATATGCAATGGCAGCTTCTAACATCATTGTTTGCAAACATAAGTTAATAATATTTGCCACATCGTCAGAGGACAATCCCACTTTACTTATGCCAGGCACATCAGCTCTATCTACAGTCAATTCATAAAATCCAAGATTTTGCAAAGCATTTCCTGAAAAACTATCTACCATCTCGTTTAAAACAGCCTTCCACGCTTCCTTTTCAGCAGACAATCCTTCATCTTTTAGTACATTCTTTTTTTCAAATTCCGCTTCCAATACACTTACAAACTGTTCCACATTCCCTTGGAATTCCCTGCTTTTGATAGCCTCAACGATAAGCCTCTTATATAAAATTGTCGTATATGTTTTTTCTAAATAACTTGCATAAAAGGCCGCGGCTTGACGGCTATCTGAAAATGCTATAAATTGCTTTGCACTCTCTTCTGTATATGTTTTTTCAAATGAACTTTCTTCTTCCTCATCAAACAAAAAATCATCTTGAAATTCCACTTTTTCTTTAACTATCTTGTAAGATGGCAACGCTTCAAAAAGTGCTGTGCCTATTACACTGGTTACAGCTTCCTGACCCGCAAAGAACTGTCTTAATACACCTTTATTATTTGTATTTTCGCATACAACACATTTTGTCAATTCCTGCTTTGACTTAATAACGCGATAAACCGTAACATACTCTTCTTCCCTATGCTCGCAGCATTCATTACTAGATGCGTTTGGGATCATCAGCTTACCACATCTTGAACATAATTTATATTCTTCGACCTTCATATTTTCATCTTCTAAACTATGTTCTTCATCCTCATCTGAAATAGTCTCACCCAAATACAGAATTTCCTTCTCATCAAAACTATCATACATACTCTTTTGTTGAAAATAACCTTCCGGACTTATTTTACCGATAAGATAAATCTTATGACAAAATGTACAGACTGCGATTTCAAAAACAGCATATTCCAGTCCATTATCATAAATCTGCTTATTACGATTAAGCATGAGCTTTTTAGATTTTCCCAAGGTTACAAACGCACTATCACAGGCCTTAATGAACATATGGTACTTCGCATCCAAAAGCTGTGTACTATTTTTTTCTGCAAACGCCGCAACCGTAACAAAATCTTCTATTTCTTCTACTGAGCACCCCATAGTATTAGCCAAATAATATATAGTTCGTGGCTTTTCTTGAAGCAGTTTTCTAATATTCCAATAATTTTGATCACCCAAAATCAAATCATACACTTGAGCATGAATGTCTTCGTTGTCGTCAATTTTTGCTAAATTCTTAATTTCATCCAGAATGGCTCTCTCATCTTCATCGTTAATTGCTTTTGCTATGTTTCCATATTCAAAAAATTCTCTTTTAACGGTATTTGCGCTATCTTGTCTTGGACTTTGACGCTCTGCTCTAATAATATTCTTCTCAGTAAAAGGACTATTACACAAACGTGTTGCAAATTCTGCCACTTCCGCGTTTTGTTCCTCACTTCCTAAAGTAGCGCTAGTTAGAATATATTGGACATCCTCGACCGGTAAACAACTCTTTAATCGTCTTAATAACATTGAGACTTCTATTCCTGTTGATCCACTGTATACGTGCGCTTCGTCCAAAACTATAAACTTCCAGTATTTAGCATACAGACCATTAAAGAAAGTATTTTCTGTCGGACGAATCATTAAATATTCCAGCATTGCATAGTTTGTAATTAAAATATGCGGAGGATTTTTTATCATATCATCCCGGCAAATCAACTCATTACATTTTGGCTCCTTACCACCATTTAATACCCTATACTCCTGTAATGCCTTCTTTCTATCCTGTTTTGTTTGACCGGTATAACTACCATATGTAATCTGGGGATATTCTGAAAGGATCTCTCTCAACCTTTCCATCTGGTCATTTGCAAGGGCATTCATTGGATAAATAATCAATGCTCTTACCCCAGGACATAGTATTCCCATCTCATCTTCTTTTGCTAATTCTGCTAAAATTGGAATCAAGAAACTTTCTGTTTTACCAGAACCAGTTCCTGTTGATACAACAATATTATTACCTGCTACGCTCTTCCGTATGGCTTCCTCCTGATGTAAATACAATGTGCGTTTCATCGGAAATCCAGCTTTACCAAAGGACTTTGATATAATTCCTTTGTCCATTAATTCACGTAATGATCTTCCTTTTTTAAAGGAATCTAATACATCTAAATATGGACCCTTCGCAAAAAGGTCTTGTGCATTAATCTCCTTATCAAATTGTTTTGCATAATCTGAATCCGCAATTTCAAATGCCGTTTTTAAATACCTTTTGTATTTTTCGGTTATAGTTTCTGATGCCTTGATTGGAGAAAACTTCATTTGTATCTTTCCCTTCTGAACTAAATCAAATTGTGTTTTCGTAACTTTGAACATATTTCTTCGTAATTTTTTTTACCTAAATTCCTTAACTTTATTAAATTACCTCTTTTGTATGCTGCCACTACTTGCTCGACTATTAATAGTCCCGCTCTCTTCAGGCAATTATAACTTCGAGTAGATAATTCCAATTTATCGATTGAGTTCTTTTTCAATTCACGATTATTGGATTTCCAAAATTGCTTTTTCTGTTTATTATTATGAGTTTCTATCCAACTCTGCGCCTTTTGGGCCAAGTCATGATTACTACTTACATACTTTACATTCCATACAAACATATCTGTACATAGCACCTCATATCTCCTATATGCCTCGGATTTTGTAAATCGTGGGTTTTCATCTTCATTAATACTATTTGTATAACTGTCATACAAAAATTCACAATTATCACCGTATTCATCTATAAACCTTATAAATACATGATAAATATCATTCAAATTTGGAATATATATTTTTACTTTCGAAGCACACATTACCGAATTATGGAAAATACCAGCTAATATTCCGGTATAATAGTGCTTATCATTCTTCATATCTTCATCTGTCCCACGAACAAAAATATAATAACTGTATTGCGTCTCCAAGGCATTCTTGGAATTATCAATTTCTGTAATCATATTAAGTTTCATACAACTATTTGTAAGTTCCATTAGGTTAATCACAGTTGTAATTGATTGTCCAACAAAATCATATTCTTCATCAAACCCAAACTCATCCTCTGTCTCAAATACTTTTACAAGATATTTGGCGGAGTGAATTGGTATTTGGGTTTCGATTTTCCCATCAATAATCTTTTCTTTTTCTAAAATACATTCATCTTTATAGAAGATATCTGCATAGTATGTATTTTTTCCACTAATATCAAATCTCCATATTACATGATCCTTTTCATAATCCACTTCCAATACTACATTTTGCAGGTCACTTCTGGTAATAATACGCAAAACATCATATTCTTCCACATCACTTATCAATATAATTCTTTTTGCTATTGTTCCATCGTAAAAGTATGATTTCAACTTTGTCAAATCACAGGCAAAAATATCATTTACATTTTTATTGTAGACGTATGTAGCTTGCACTACATCACTGCTATCACTCACACCAAGGGAAATTTTCTCTGCTGGGTATTTTATATAAATATAGCTTTGTAGTTCATTATGCCATATATCTTCTGATTTTTGTACAATCCAATTATTCATATCCCAACTATACATAAACACTGGAATATGAATAACCATTTTATATTTTATTTCTTCAAAAAAAATGGAAAACTCTAAATAACCACTATTTAAGTCATCTATTGCAAAATCATAATTTTCCATATTTTCACATACAATATCTGTAACTATTCCATTGTTTATCTTACAATTTAAACTCAATGTTCCTCTTTTTTGAAATACATATGGGGCATCCTCAAATATATATTTGAAATCCGGAATATAGATAAACCTTTCCTGTAATTTTCGATTACTGCCAGGAATATCTATTATGATTTCATTAAAACCTGTTCTTATATTTTCCAATCCATCTAAATTCAGAAAATAATATTTCTTTTCATTATCTTTAGCATGGCATACATCGACAAAATCCTTTTCTGATAGTCTTTCAATCATTCCATTTACATATACTGCAGTACCATTAAATTGTTTAACAGGAATATCTATCACATATGCTGGAAGTCTATTGTATACTAGATGACGCTCTCCTTGTTCAGTAAAAACTTCTATATCTTTGACTAAATACTCTTTTGTCAATCCGGTATTAGGAACTTCTCCTACATAATAACTCTTTTCACCACGTATTTGTACAAGATCACCTTCAACAAAATTAAACTCCCAAAATTTCACATGATTTCTAATGGAAGCAGCTAATAATGCATTAGATATTACTTCTGTATCAACTTCTGTGAAACCAAAATAATTTCCGCTTTCTAATGAAGTTTCTGATGTCCAATTTCCAGACTCATCAAAAAAATTTATAATATGTTTATCCCACGAAAATTTTCTAAGTAAATCATTATCCTTAAATAAAAGAAATTGAATTTCTTCAAATATTTCTTCAGATCCTAATTCAACTTTAAGTTCTTTAGTTTTATATCCTGAATATCCTTCTTCCAAACTACATCTTAACTCACGTTTAGTTTTTGATGAAAAAATATGCCATGTCAACGTCGGATATTCATCTTCTTTAGATTCTCTTACCATCTGCGGGGGTAAGACTACTTCAAATAACCCTTGCTCAAGATGACATTTTAAATGAGGTTTTCTATATACTTTTTCTCTGTTACCTGATAGCAAAACTTCTTCCATTCGTTTTTGCTCATTCTTATAAAAGCTTGAAACCTTTTTCCATTCTTCAAACTCCTTTTGGAATCTTTCTGGTAAAACAATCTCTGCTGAATACTCCTTCCAGAAACTCATATCAATCAATTGTAACGCTTTATAAAGAATATTCTTACAATACTCTTCATTTCCTTTCAGGGATAGAGCTGTATAATTTGACAGCAATTGCTGTCTCATTCCGAATGGGTTTTTTATACTTGAACACAAAAAATCCAAGTCGGCCTCACTCATGCCTGCCATATCTCGTTGCAAATCTAAATTATAATATTGAAAAAGATAATCATACAATCTTGTCAAAAAAGATTGAGTTACAAAACAATGCATAAGAATATTAGTCACATATTCTTGATTACTAAATAATGGTTTTCCAAAAGCTACTAAAGTGTTACTTAGAGTGCCGCCAATCAATGTTCTATGTGTCAAAGGAACTTTTATTCCTAACACATCATCAACTTGCTTCCAGAAATTTCCATCATAATTACGAATTCCTATTTGTACTAATGCAATAGAAAACATAATATCTACAACTGATTTTCCTATATTGCGACTAATTTGCAGATATTTTTTCCTGAAATAAGCACACAGCAGTTTGTATTCGTCATCATTGATTTCAATTTCACATAGTAACTTTATATTCGGAAATTCTTTTACAATTCTATTACGTAATTTAGACTCGTTGTCCGTTTCCGGGATTTTCTTCAAATGAGAAAGGTATCTTGAATCAACCTTTGTCTGCCTGATTTCCACCTTGTCATAATCTTTGCGAGGTGATGGTTGTTTATATAGTGAATACAAAAAGTCCATAAACTTTTCAAACCTTTCTTTTGTTGATTATAATCCCCGTCTTACCAACGCATCATACTTTTTCCCGAAATAATACAACTTTACCCCAACATACTCTTCTCTCTCTTCTTGATCAAGCAGATTGTCCACAATCTTTTTCACGGCTGCAGAAGTACACTTTCCACTCTTATTGAGATTTTCCATCATTCGGCGGGCTCTGTCGTAAGCATCCCGCCTGCCTTTTAAAATTTCTGTTGATGTATCCCTGACAGAACCATCCGGCTTTCTTGCCCCATTTAACAGGAGTGTCTCATTTATGTCTTTTTCCATTGCCACATCCTTTGGCTCTGTGAATATAGTTCCGTCGGGCTTATAGGCAATTTTATCCATCTGCAGCTTATTCAATGGACTTGTGCTGATCTCTGTCTCCTTTTTATGAGCATCACAGCATAAAATGTGGCCCTGCTGCCCTATGATCTTTTCTCCACCGTCACATACGCCAAGCATATTGCCGTAGTCGATTGCCTTTTCTTTATCCGCACTGAGCGGAATAAAGTGCTCTATTCTGGAATGTGAATCCATTCGGATCCTCTTCATACAGTAAGCACATAATCCTCTCTGCTCACGAATCAAAACCGCTTTTACCTCACTCTTAGGAAATTCGTTATCAAACACCTGTCTTATAGATTCCGCATTGTCCTCTTCTATATCCTTCCATGCTTCACTTTTTCGGATCTCAATAATCTTCCGGCTCAGATCATCGGATAATCCTTCTTTTTGTATATATATCATGTATCAACTCTCCCAAATCAATTTGGCATCTTCAACAACGCCTGCCATCTTCTTAAACTCAGAATTTTCTTCTCCAAGAATACTTTTAAGTTGTGTCAAAACTTTTTCAGCATCATTAAAATTCTCATCATCCACAGACTCATTGATTTGATCTATCAATACTTTCACACTCTTTGGTCTGGACATACTCTCTTGCCTGTAGCAAAGCACATCTTCCACCGCATATCCATAACACTCCGGCAAATAAGCTACACCTTGTTCTTCATCAAGTAGAATCAAATTTGTTTTTTTTGCGGAGGAGATTACAATTGGGGAATGTGTTGCAATAATGAATTGGACATTTTTAAAAGTTGTACTAAGTGCCTTGATGATATTCCATTGCCACTTAGGATGCAGATGCATATCAATCTCGTCAATCAGCACAATTCCTTTTATCTGTGATTTGTCACTCAATTCCGGATTAAGCAGGCACACTCTGTATGCCAGATCCATGATCATCCACAGAAGTGACTGGTATCCGGCACTTAATTTTGAAATTGCCATATCATCCCTACTATCTTTATACGCCAGCTCTCCAAATTGTGGAGAATAATAAACTTCCGGTGATTCATCCAACTCATTGATTTCTTTCATAAATGTTGAAATAATATTCTTAAATGTCTCGTATTCACGAACCTTCCCTTTATGGACTACAATTACTTCCTGCTTCATGCACCACTGTTGTATGGATTTCACATCCATGGAAGAATCAAGACATCCAATATAGCCGCATCTTCTGTCATCTAATTTTTTCTGTAATTCCGTTCCGAAATCGCCACGCCGCACTTTCCACGCTCTGGCAGCGCTCTGGAAACTGACCAAGGGAAGAATGGAATCTGTTTGATTGGTAAGCTTCTTCATCCATATGCACACTGCTTTATCATCTATCTTTGTATGGGTTGATGACAGTTCTTCTTTGATTCTGTTCCATTTAAATTCTTCCCCCGCGCAGATTTTCAGACTGCATCCTGCCGAAATCGGTTCACAATATGTCACAGAAGTCGAGGCATCTCCAAGTGGATCAATGCTCATACGGACATCCTCTTTTACAAAGTTCTTCGTGCTTACGCCTGCCACATTTACAAATAGTCCGCTTAGTGCGACCGCTATTCCTTCCAACACAGATGTCTTACCGGCTCCATTATCTCCAATCAATAAATTGATACCGGGTTTCAAGTCGATATCTATTTCTTCTATTCCCTTGTAATTCTTTATATTGACGTTCTCTAAATACATTTTCATCGCCTCCTGCTATACCTTTTCCAACAAATCTGCTTTCTTCATATTTTGTCGATTAGTAGTTTTCTGAGTCCATTATAAGATACAGGCATATACATTACCTCTTCAATTCTCTATATCCATATCGACATCGACTATCAGGGCTTTATGTACCTACCGAAAGGTTACATAACTCCCGATTGTCATCATTCTACCATAGGCGGATCTATATTTCAATTCACTAACGTTTTCTTATTATACTCAAGTTTCTTTAGCTGTAGTTTAAAAGATCAAATGTATGAAGCTTATCTATGTTTTCAATCAAAGTGCTCATTTTTGTCTCCACATTTCAGCAAGCGGCGGCAAGGCTGTTATTACGGCCTTGGATTCTGCGTCTGTAGAATCATTATACCTCATTGACCGCTGCCGTTACAACTTAATTATGGACTTTATGCTTTATCCGAACCGTCCCGTCACATAGTCTCCGGTACGCCTGTCCCTGGGACTGGAGAACAAAACCCCCGCAGGACCGGACTCCACCAGCTCTCCGTTTAAAAAAAAGGCGGTTTCATCCGAAGCTCTTGCCGCCTGCTGCATATTGTGGGTCACAATGACCACCGTATATTTTTCTTTCAGACGTTTCAGTAATTCCTCGATCTTCAAGGTGGAAACCGGGTCCAGAGCGGAGGTAGGCTCATCCATCAGCAGCACCTCCGGCTCTACCGCCAGCGCCCTGGCAATGCAGAGCCTCTGCTGCTGCCCGCCGGACAGTCCCAGGGCCGGTTTCCTTAAACAATCCTTTACCTCCTCATAAAGGGCTGCTCCCCGCAGGGAGCTCTCCACGATTTCATTCAGCCGCCCTCTGTTTCTGACGCCGTGCAGTCTGGGACCGTAGGCAACATTGTCGTAAATACTCATCGGAAAGGGATTTGGCTGCTGAAAGACCATGCCCGCCTTTTTCCTCAGCAGCGTCACGTCCACCCTTCTGTCATAAATATCCTCGCCGTCCATCAGAATGCTGCCCTCGATCCGCACATTCCCCACCAGATCGTTCATGCGGTTGATGCACTTCAAAAAGGTGGATTTGCCGCAGCCGCTGGGACCGATCAGCGCCGTGACGGTATGGCTTTTGATCTCCAGGCTCACCCCCTTAAGGACATGGTTCCCGCCATAGTGCAGATGCAGCCCTTCCACCGATATTTTGCTCATTTCCATACACTTCGTTCTCCATCTCCCTGCGGCTTTCTCCGCCTGTATCACGCTCCGCCGCTTTTCATTCCGCAGGCTATCCCGCTGGCCTGCCATTGGGATAGCCTGCTTATCTGCCGGGATATGGCGTCCTTCATTCTGCGGATATTTTCCGGTATTACGTCCTCTCCACTTTTCCTCCCGCCAGCTTCAGCAGCAGATCAATGAACAACGCCATGAGGATCAGAACGCTGCCGATGCCGAAAGCCGTTTTGTATTGGCCTTTTTCCGCCTGGAGATAAAGCTCAAGGGTAAGGGTGCCCCCCGGCTCCCATATTTTTTGTCCCAGCTTTTCCAGATCCTCTCCCAGGACTCCCGTAAGCCTGGGCAGGAGTCTTGCGCTGCCTGCGGTAAAAATAAGTGCGGCGGACTCTCCCAGTATTCTCCCCGCAGCCAGGATAACGCCCGTCAGGATACCCGGCATGGCGGAAGGCAGCAAAATCGTGCGTATCATATACCATTTGGCCGCCCCCAGCCCCAGGGCGCCGTTTCGATAGCCCTCCGGCGTGGCGCGCAGCGCTTCCTGCGTATTTCTCACAATCAGGGGCAGCACCATCAGCGAAAGCGTCAAGCTTCCATTCAAAACGGAATATCCCAGCCCCAGCACATTTCCGAAAAACACCATACCGAACAGCCCGAACACCACCGAGGGAATACCCGTGAGGATGTCCATGGCAAACTCGATCAGCCGCACCAGCCGTCCCGGCCTGGCATATTCACTGAGATAAATTGCACCGCCCACCCCCACAGGCACAGCGATCAGCAGGGTGATCACGATCATGTACAGGGTATTCACCAGATTCCCGGCAATTCCTACCGTTCCCTTCAGGGTGCTGCTCACTGTGGTAAAAAAGCGAAAGCTTAGGGTGCGGAATCCGCGGAAAAACACATAGCCCATCATTCCCAGCAGCAGAAGCAGGGAAACACCGGCAGCCCCGTAAACTACAGATGAAAGAAAGGCTTCCGAAAGCCGTCTCGACAGCCGGATCTGCCCGGACTTTCCTGTTTTTTCGGACTTTACAGACCTGCCGTACTTTTCTGACATTTCGCGCCGGATATACTCACTCATAAGCCCCGGCCCCTCTCTTTAAGTATCCGGTTAAGCCCGATGTTTACTGCCATATTGAACAAAAACAATACAAGCCCTATCGTAAAAAGCATCTCCCTGTGGGCGCCCTGGGCGTATCCCATCTCGCTGACAATGGCAGTGGTCAGAAAACGCACCGAATGAAAGGGCAGCGGAAAGTCAACGCTGCCGCCGGACACCAGCGTAACGGCAGTTGCTTCCCCCAATGCTCTCCCCACCCCCAGCACTACCGCCGTCACGATCCCCGGCTTTGCCGCGGGCAGCACCGCCCGAAATACAGTCTGCATCCGGGAAGCTCCCAAAGCCAGGGAGGCGGCTCTGATATCCGGCTCTACCGCCCGTATGGCAGTCTCGCTGACGCTGATGACCGTAGGCAGGATCATAATGGCCAGCACGATCACCGCTGACAGGAGATTTGATCCTCCGGTAAACCGATGACTCTCCGAGTCAGCGAATATCCGCAGCTCCAGTCTGTATATCAGCGGATTCAGCAGATAAAGCCCCAACAGGCCGTAGATGACCGAGGGGATACAGGCCAGCAGCTCCACCGCGAACTTAAAAATCTCTGCTGCCCGCCGATCAGCCTTTTCCGCCAGAAACACTGCTGTCAGGATTCCCACCGGCGCACCAAGCAGCACCGCCAGAGCCGTCCCCCCGAAGGATGTGAGAATCACATAGAGGATTCCGAAGCGCGGTTCCTCCGCGGTGGGCATCCAGACCCTGCCGAACAATATCTCTTTCAGCCCCACTCTAAACAGGGCCGGCGTACCGCTGATGATCATATACAGGGTGATAAAAGCAACTCCCAAAACTGCCGCAAGACCGCAGAAACGAAAGATGATCCCTGCCGCCTGCTCTGCCAGCTGTCCGCCTGCTGCCCTGCGAAACCTTATGCAGTTCCCCTCCTCCCGAATCCTTTCGCCAATCAAAATGCTCCGAAAGGACTGCCTCGAAGCTTTCGTAGCAGTTCCTGCACTATTATGTATTTCTGCCGATCCCATTTACGATCATGGACCTCCTTTCCCTTTTTATGCTGCGTCCACCGGTGCTGCTTTATCCACAGCATCCCCGGTATCAGGCTTCATCGACTGTCTGTCGTAACTGCCCCCAGCCTTTCCACCACTGTCCGCCCTTCCTCCCCCAGCACATAGGCAAACCACGCCTGCACTAATTGACTTTGTTGGTCGATTTCTCCCTTTGTCACCATCAAAAAGGGCCTGCTGAGGAAATAAGCACCTGTCTTGATGCTTTCCGCTGTGGGCAGCACTTCATCCAACGCAAGCACGACAATGCTTTCATCCACGACCTCCAGAGACAGATAGCCGACGGCGCCGGGGGTAGAAGCAACCTTTGCCAGCACTGCGCCGCAGCTTCCCAGCTCGTTGGCATAGATACACGCATCTTCCACACCCAGAAGTCTTTCAAATGCCTCTCTGGTGCCGCTGCCTGCCTGCTGCCCCACTACCACAACAGGAAATTCCATGCCGCCCACCTGGCTCCAGCTTGTGACTGCCCCGGTATAAATGGCCGTCAGCTGTTCCCTGGTCAGGCTGCTTACGCCTCCCGCCGGATTTGCGCAGACCGCGATCCCGTCGATCCCCACGATATGCTCCACCGCGCCCTTTGCCTTTTCCGCCTCTTTCAGGTCTCTGGAAGAATTGCCGATATCTGCAGTTCCGGAAAGCACCGCCTGGATCCCGGCAGAGGAACCTACGAACTCCACGGTCACATTTACCTCCGGATACTTCTCCATAAAGCCTTCCGCCAGCCCCTCCGCCAGCTTTTCCATGGAGGTGCTTCCCGCCAAACGGATATTGCCGGACAACGGCTGCCTGCTCCCACAACTGAATATATTCCCAGCCGCCTCATTTTCACTGCCAAATATCCTGTCATCAGCCACACTATTTCCATCGCCGACAGCTTTGCCGCCGCTCCCCCACAAGCCGCTGCCAAATCCAAGCCCTTTACCATGGTAAAGTCCAAACAGGGCGGTCAGTACACAGACAGCGAATATCGCTGCACGCGTGATGCGCCCTGTCCTCATGCGCTCCATATCGTAGCCAGGATACCGTCCGCAATGGCCTGTGCCGTTTCGTTAAAGCGTTGGTCCAGAAGCTGATTGTCCGCATCTGTGTTGATAAATCCCACCTCCACCAGCACCGCAGGCATTGCCGTCCTGTTCAGCACCACCAGATTGGTCCTCTCGTTGACCCCCTGATTCACAAAACCCACATCCTCCAGGCGGGTATTGATATTATATGCCAGCCTTGCCGCTTCGCCGTAACGGCTGTAAACCAGTGTTTCTACCCCTGTATATTGATTCGGGTAGGGACTGGCATTCCGATGAATGGACACAAAGTAATCCGCATTCACCGCGTTTCCCTCCATAGCCTTCTGCCGGGGCGATTCATAGATATCTGTGTCGCGGGTATAATAGACATTTACACCGTTTGCCTCCAGTATGGATCCTATCGCCAGCACAAGCGCCAGCGCGTCATCCTTTTCCTGCCTTCCGTTGTAAGTGGCGCCAGGGTTCTCGCCGCCATGGCCGGCGTCCAAGACTACCAATGCCATAAAACACCTCCCACATAAATTCACATACATACTTGTTATATTTTTATGCGGCAGAGAAAAAAAAGTGCCAGTCCATGAAATCTCACATCCAATGGTAAAGAAAAACGGTTGTCAAACCGCCCCCGATGCGGTAAAATGATAACAGCTCAGTCGGCATACCGTCGCGATCCACGCAATGAAGGGAGAACAGAAATGAAATCACACTGGAAAACCTGTCTGCAGGCAGGTATCAGTATCTTTATCCTTTTTCTCTGTATTCACTATTGGGACAGCTTTGCCCACCTGATGGGACTGCTCTTTACGGCGGCCGCCCCCCTTTTGACGGGATGTGTATTCGCCTATATTTTCAATATTCCCATGAGCTTTTTTGAGCGGCATTACTTTCCCAAAAGCCAAAAGACCGCAGTGGTCAAAAGCCGCAGGCCGGTGTGTATGCTGCTGGCATTCTTAAGCATAATCGCCGTCGTACTGTTGCTGCTGCGTATCGTCATTCCGGAGCTGAGCAGCTGCGTTACGCTCCTGCTGACCAGCGTTCCCGCGGCTCTTGAAAAAATAGGAGACTCCCTGGCCAAGGCTCCCTGGCTTTCCGAATATATTCAGGAATTTTTCAATGATATAAACTGGCACCAGACCCTTTCCAAGATCGTCGGCTCCGTCTTAGGGGGCCTTGGAAGCGCGGGGGACTATGCGGTGACCTTTGTTTCCAGAACCGTTTCCACCGCCGCAAACACGATGGTGGCCTTTATCTTCTCCATTTACATTTTATCCGGCAGGGAAACGCTTGGGCGACAGCTGGGCAAATTGTCAAGCCGTTATCTTAAGCCCGGCTTTATAGAAAAATTCTCTCATGTGAAAGATATTGCAAACGACAGCTTTCACCGCTATATTGTGGGACAGTGTACGGAAGCCGTGATCCTGGGCGCCCTCTGCACGCTTGGGATGCTGCTCTTCCGTTTCCCCTATGCGGCGGTGGTAGGCGTTACCGTGGGCTTTACCGCCCTCATTCCCGTTGCCGGGGCTTACATCGGCGGCGCCGTAGGCTTTCTGCTGATTCTTACCTCCTCGCCACTCAAAGCAGTCTTGTTCATAGTGTATCTGGTGATCCTCCAACAGCTGGAGGGCAATATCATCTATCCAAAGGTGGTGGGGACTTCCCTTGGTCTGCCCGGCATCTGGGTACTGGCGGCAGTCATTATCGGCGGCGGTATCGGCGGCATCGGCGGTATGCTGATAGGCGTTCCCTTAAGCGCCTGCCTTTACCGACTGGTACGTGAGGATGTGCAGAAGGGCGCTGCCTGAAGCCTATACGCAAAAATGTGGCTGTCGCTTTATCGAACCGACAGCCACATTCTTATTCATAATCATATAAACACAATTAAAGGCCAAACCTTACGCCAATTTCTGCAGCCTTTCGCTATGCTCCGCAATCACTTTTTTCATGATTTCAATGTCAGCAAAGGCCGCCTCCATTTTTTTATTCTCCTGATACAATTTTATTTGGTGGACTTCTTCTTTCACAGCCTGCAGGTCATTTTTCAGCGGTTGTAATTCTGATTTCAACTTGGTATCCATCATTTCAGATATAGCAAGTAATAATTCATTATCCGTCATATGCTTGTACCCCCACATAAAAAAGTATATCACAATCAGAATATAAAGTCTACTTGATTATCATTAAAATATATGTGACGCTCCCTCTGATATAGCATACATATCTGCTCCTATACGCTCTCGTCCACTGCGGCGCCCTTGATATCCTCATCCAGAAGATTCATCTTCCTGAGCATATCCTGGACCTCTTTCTGCACATCCTCCGAGGACTTTGTAAAGTCGGCGAATTCTTCTGGACTAAGCTCCTCCAGCCACGCCTCTTCCTCTTCCCTCTTCTCTTTCTGCTTCTCCAGCAGCTTTTCCTGCTCTTCCCTCTCTTCCTTGATCTCCTCCGCCTGCTCTTCTCTCTTTTCCGCTTCTTCGTCCACATGGTCCATGGCCTCCTGCTGGACCATACCGATAATTTCCTGCCCGGCAGCATCCATTATCGCATCCGCCTGGTTCCTGGCGTCCGCCATGTGATGATGCTTCAGGCGTTCCAGCCGGACGCCGCGGATAGAAGCGTTTTCTCCCTGGATCGCCCCCTGATTCTGAGCCATCTTCTGCTCCTGGGTCTTTCTCTCCTGCTGCAGGGCTT
Source organism: Bacillota bacterium (assembly GCA_023663285.1). Lineage (GTDB taxonomy): Bacteria > Bacillota > Clostridia > Lachnospirales > Lachnospiraceae > Acetatifactor. The sequence continues at coordinate 33,052 of JAMPHT010000010.1, read as the reverse complement.
CCTTTTCCTGACGATACTCTTCCTCGCTGATCTCACCGTCAGCCTTTGCCCTCTCCAGCGTGTCCTCCCGTCTGTCCAGATCCTCCAGTGCGCCCTGAAGTTCTTTATTTTCTTCCGCCAGTTCCTTTATATGCTGACGGCTTTCCTCCATGCCCTCGTCGATTTCCAGATCGCCATGAAAAGCCTCTCCCACCGCCTTCATGGCCTGTTCCTGGGCTTTTGCCTTTCTCTCCGCGATCCTGTCCCGAAGCGTGCCCTCCCGGTTATTATTAAGGTTTCCCACAAAGACCGTCTTTCTCTCTTCCTGCTCCCTGCCTGTGCCCTCCATTGCCCTGCTGCTGTCTGGCTGTCCGCCTGCATACAGAGTAATATTTGTATCGCTCACCTTCATATGCCTTTACCTCCATGTACCGTTATCCTGTACCATAAACTGCAGACAAACTGCACCCACCGCACAAATGCATAAAGTCGCAGCTCAAAATAACCCAAATTTGCCTGTTATATTATATATCGGCATACTTTTTAAGAGCATTTACATATTTCATGCCTTTCCCATCTGCTTTTCATGACATACCTTCATCTGCGGGCCTTTCCCGTTATCCTGTGGATCGCGATCCGATACACGGCCGTCTTGTCTTTGGCGGCATGAATATATTTCATGCCGGCTTCCTGAAAGTCCGGGCTGTATTTGTCTATCAGCGCCTCCAGCGCCCTCTCCTTTGCCTCTCCGTCCGCTTTCTCCGCTTTTCCCAGGACAATAACACTCTCGTATTTCGAGGCGAACGCCGACGCGAGAACCTCCGTCCTTCCCACCACGGTAAAGCACACATTGCCGTTCAGGGCAATATTCTCCGCCTTCTGCCCTGCCTCGCAGGCGCCGTGGATATAGATCGCATCATCCGCGACTGCGTAATTCACCGGAATGCCGTATGGGTATTCCGTTCCAAAGGTTGACAGGATACCGTATTCTCCTTTTGTCAGAATTTCCATAGCCTCTTCCGCAGACAGCTGCCTGTCCTTACGCCGCATTTCCCTCGCCATGACTTTTCTCCTCTCTCCGTCTCCCGCCAGCCCTAAAGCCGGACACAATAATACACCGACTCCGCCGCCGGAAACTTCGCTTGTCTTTCTGCCCTTTCGTCAGCCTCTCAAGCCGGACATACCCAACGTCAGCGCCGGAAACCTTGATCGTCTTTCTGCCCTTTCGTCAATTCCCAAGCCGGACATACCTAACGCCAGCGCCGGAAACCCTGGTCGCCTTTCTTACGCCCTGTCAACCCTCAAGCCGCATCAGCCCTCGAACTGGGAATGATACAGGTTCGCATAGAAGCCACCCTTCGCCAGCAGGCTTTCGTGGCTGCCCTGCTCGATGATATTTCCGTCCCGCATCACTAGAATGATATCCGCCTCCTGGATGGTGGAGAGCCTGTGCGCCACAATAAAGCTGGTCCGCCCCTCCATCATGGTGGCAAAGGCATTCTGGATCTTTAACTCCGTGCGGGTATCTATGGATGAGGTCGCCTCGTCTAAGATCAGCATGGGCGGAAGGCAAAGCATCACCCTGGCAATGCACAGCAGCTGCTTCTGGCCCTGGGACAGGCTGCCGCCGTCCTCGGTGATCACCGTGTCATAGCCTTTAGGCAGACGCTTGATAAAGCTGTGGGCATGGGCGGATTTTGCGGCCTGAATGATTTCATCCTCCGTGGCCTCCGGCTTACCCATACAGATGTTGTCACGGATGGTTCCCGCCCGAAGCCAGGTCTCCTGCAGCACCATGCCGTAGCTGGTGCGCAGGCTGCCCCTTGTCATTTCCCGGATATCCGTGCCGTCCACACATATCCGTCCGCTGTTTACATCATAGAACCGCATCAGCAGATTGATAACTGTGGTCTTGCCGCAGCCCGTAGGTCCCACAATAGCCACCCGCTGTCCCGGCTTCACCTCCAGATTAAAATCCTCGATCAGCTTCTTTTCCGGCGTATAGCTGAAATACACGTTCTCCAGCTTCACATTGCCTCTGGCATTGGTCAATACCTTTGCATTCTCCACCTCCGGCGTCTGGGGCTCCTCGTCGATCAGCTCAAAGATACGGGCTGCACAGGCAAGGGCGTTCTGCAGCTCCGTCACCACGCCCGAAATTTCGTTGAAAGGCTTTGTGTACTGGTTCGCATAGCTTAAAAAGCAGGACAGCCTTCCCACGCTGATACCTCCGCGGATCGCCACAAACGCGCCGAAGATGCCCACGCCCGCATACACCAGACTGTTGACGAAGCGGGTGCAGGGGTTAGTCAGGGACGAGAAAAAGATTGCCTTCAGGGAACACTTTTCCAGCCTGTCATTTATCTCGCCAAACTCTTCCCTGACCGCATCCTCCATGGAAAAGGTCTTGACTACCTTCTGGTTCCCTATCATCTCTTCGATCAGGGAAGTCTGCTCGCCCCTGGTCTCCGACTGAAGCTTGAACATGGAATAAGTCCTTGTGGCAATAAATTTCGCCACCAGGAAGGACACGGGGGTGATGCAGACCACCACCAAAGCAATGGGCACATTTGTGACCAGCATGAATATCAGGGTGCCGAAAATGGTAAGGACTCCCGTGAACAGCTGGGTAAAGCCCATGAGCAGGCCGTCTGCAAAGGTGTCCACATCCGCCACCACCCGGCTGACAATATCCCCGTAGGCATGGGCGTCCAGATATTTTAAGGGAAGCTCCTCCAGCCTGTGAAAAGCGTCCTCCCTGATATCCTTCACCACATGGTAGGTGATATGATTATTGCAGGTATTCATGACCCATTGCGCCACCGCCGTAATAAGCACGGCTATCCCGATTTTCTTCAATATGGTAAACACCGCCGGGAAATCCACCTTCCCTTTCCCTAAAAGCAGATCCACCGCGTCCCCCGTCAGAATGGGGACATAGAGGGTCAGCACCACGGTCACGGCCGCCAGGATCAGGGACGCCCCCACCAGGAACCAGTATTTTCTGATATAATTCAGCACCTTGCCAAGGGTAGCCATCTGCCCCTGCCTTCCGCCGCTTTTCACTTTGTCAGCCATTCTGCGCACCTCCCTTGGGCAGATCCTTTCCAATCTCTCCGAACCGATTTTCCTCCGTTTCAGACTGTACGCTCCGTTCTCCGAAATCCGATTCCGCCCTATGCGTCCGAGCCGCCTTCAGCCTCTCCTCCGGGTATTGGGAGAAATAAATCTCCCGGTACACCTCGCAGCCTGCCAGCAGCTCCTCATGGGTTCCCGCCCCTGCCAGTTCACCGTCGTCCAGCACCAGTATTTTATCCGCGTGCCGAATGGTGGAAGCCCTCTGGGAGACGATAAAGGTAGTAGTGCTGCCCGCCAGCCCCTTTAAGGCCGCCCGCAGCTTTGCGTCTGTGGCATAGTCAAGGGCGGAAGCGCTGTCGTCCAAAATGAGGATCTCCGGCTTTCTGACCAGGGCTCTTGCAATGGTCAGCCGCTGGCGCTGTCCTCCCGAAAGGTTCTTGCCGTTCTGGGAAACTGCTGCGTCCAGCCCGCCGCTCTTGCCCTCCACTACTTCTCTTGCCTGGGCAGTGTCAATGGCCTGCCACATTTCCTCCTCCGTGGCGTCCGGCTTACCCCACTGTAAGTTACTGCGGACAGTTCCCTTGAACAGCACCGCCTTCTGAGGCACCACGCCGATACGTCCCCGAAGCTCTGCCTCCGGCATGGTTTTTACATCCTGCCCCTCCAGCCGGACTGCCCCTTCCGTGGCAGGGTAAAAGCCGGGAATCAGATTCACAAGGGAGGACTTGCCGGAGCCGGTGCCGCCGATGATGCCCACCGTCTCTCCCCTTTCCACCGTAAAATTCAAATCATGCAGGGTCTTAGCGCCGGCTCCCGCATAGGTAAAGGAAACATGGTCAAATTCCAGGAAAGGCGCCCCTGTTTTCTCCTCATAAGGCGTATCAGGCGTCCCCTGCTCCTCATTCTGTATCTCAAACACCCCTGCCACACGATCCGCACAGGCCAGAGCCTTGGTGATAGTGACGATCAGATTTGCCAGCTTGACCAGCTCCACCAGCACCTGGGACATATAGTTTACAATGGCAATGACCTCGCCTCTGCTCAGTACCCCGCCGTCCACCTGGACAGCGCCGGTATAGATCAGCGCCATGGTGGCTGCATTCACGATCACATAGGTCAGAGGATTCATGACCGCGCTGATCTTACCCACAAAGGTCTGGCTGTGAGCAAGGCTTTCTGTGTGCTCCCTGAACTTTTCCTCCTCTTCCGCTTCCCTGTGAAAAGCCCGGATGACCCGGACGCCGGTCAGATTCTCCCTGGTGACGCCCAGCACTCTGTCAAGCCCTGCCTGCACCTTTTTATACAGTGGCATGGTCCACGCCATAACACCGATCACCACGACGGTAAGCATAGGGATAGTCACCACAAATATCAGCGCGCTCTTCACGTCAATGGTGAAGGCCATGATCATGGCCCCGAACACAATGATCGGGGAGCGTAAGAATAAGCGCAGCACCATGTTTACACCGGACTGCACCTGGTTGATGTCGCTTGTCATGCGGGTGATCATGGTGGATGATCCCGCCCTGTCTATATTGGTAAAATTCAGCCCCTGAATATGATCGAACAGCGCCTGACGCAGCTTGGTGGAAAATCCCACCGCCGCCCTGGCTGCGAAAAACTGGGCCGTCACAGAGGACAGCAGCCCCACCGCCGCCAGCGCAAGCAGGCAGGCTCCCATCCTGCCCACATACCCCATATCGGAATTTTCAATTCCCCTGTCGATGATATTTGCCATGACAAGGGGCACCAGCAGCTCGAAAAAAGCCTCCAGCAGCTTAAAAAGCGGCGCCAGCACGGCTTCCTTTTTATAATCCTTCAGATACTTCATCAACCGTCCCATATTCATCCTCATTTCTTTGTTTCCTGAGCCAACAGCTCTGCGGCGGCCGCAGGACATCCTGCCCGCCATTTAAAACCGCTGAGGCTGCTTTACATCTCGGTACAGACTGCCATAGCGTACCCTTCAGGTGGTGTAACACTCTGCCACTGCGCCTCCACAGTCTGTATATCCTTCCCCAGAACCGTCCCGATCCCCTCTCCCGTCAGCTTTCCATAGGCTTCCTTCCGGCTCCACAGCTCAAAAAAGAGCCTCTGCTGCTCCCCGCCGCCGTCACAGCGTTCCAGGGCCCGGCGCTCCGGCTCCGAAAAAAAGCGTTTTGCCAGCTTCCACACATCTACTGACTGGATCTTCTGAATATCCACCCCCACCTCCCGAAGCGCTGCCGCGCATAACACATACTCCCCGGAATGGGAAAGGTTAAAATAAAGGGGGATGTTCTCAAAATAGGGTTTTCCCTTCTCTCCGTACCGATAGGTCAGGGGAAGGGGGCGATCCAGCTCGGAAAAAAGTCCCGACGGCGTAAGAATACTGCATACATTGAAGTCGCTACCTCCTGCCGGGCCGACAGGCCCCGCCAACGCCGCCTTCCCTGCATAGTCCGCAAAGCTTTCCTCCTCCGCGCCCTGCCCGCCGTCAGCCTGCCAGTCCAGAACCGCCTTTTGCAGCAGCAGCCCTGCCCCCAGCTCCACCGCCTTTCCCTGCCTGGTTTTTGCCGAAAGGATCCTCTCCCGCCTGATCTCGTCCACTTTATCCAGCAGATACTCGGCCTGAAGTTCTGCGCCCTCCCGCATCAGTTCCCCTATATTTAAAAGATAAATCTTCATTCCTCTATGGCGATCCTCCTGCAATACCGCTATTATCAGCTTGATCTACGCTATTCAGTTTGCAATGCTTCTCCTTCCAAAGCTCATAAATTTTTCTCAAAGCTTCTCCATTACTACCTTCCTGAAGCTCCAAGTATCCTTCCAAAGACGTATATTTGGATTCTTCCCTGTATTTCTTAAATCCGCGCCAATAATCTTCATATATTTCTATTCCAAGCTCCGAAAAAGGGCCTTCTCCATTGACTAAATAATCTATCCGGTTTGTTTTAAATGAGCCGATATTCTCTGTATTCCTGCTTCCTGGCCTGTCTCCTGCTATTTTATATTTTTCCTGAACAAAAACCTCAACATCCTTATATGGAACAGGCAATTCACTCAAATCGTTAATGCTAAATACTTTTCCTTCCGAAGCATTTTCATTCCTTGTATATATAAATCCTATTACATAATGCTTTGCATATTCGTTGTAGGGATATGATATATTCTTCTTGCCGTCACGCATATAGGACGCATATGAACCAAGTGTAAATACATATCCGGACGGCACTCCGCTCTTTAAAAATTTTCTATATGTAGTTTTTATATCCACAGCGATCTTCTTTTTATCATCCGTACTCCTCATAAGCGTAAAATCAGGATATACCGTCTGTGCTTCCGAAGGATGCAATATTAATCCATTTTCATCTGCGATTTCCTGTAAAATATTATAACAAATCAACTCAAAGATCCGCCCTATTAACTTCGAGTCACTCCCAAGAGAAAACAATCTGCCATCAGGCGAGATCAGTGCGCTGACCTCCCAATCAATATTTTTCTCTTCCAGTTTCTTATTGAATACCTCTATGAAATCTAATTCCATATCGTCTCCTTTGTTTTTTGATCTGCCGCCTTATCCCGTCCTTTTCCCGCGCAATGGAATATCTGCGGGATCATAGTTCATCAGCAGTGCTTCCAGCATAGCGTTTCTATTGGACTCCTTCGCTCCCACATGATAAAAATGCTCCTGATTTACCTTATGACAATCTTTCCAAATCGTATCAATATATTCATTTTCTCTATACTTATTTTTATCCCATGTTGACAGCATAAAATGTGCTCCCGACTTGACCAACGCATCATGCAGCCTTATTTCATGCTCTACGTCCCAACTGTCATAATAGTCCACATGCCTCCCTATATATGGCGGATCGCAATATATAAACGAATTGCAGGCAGCTTCATCTATTGTCTGTTCAAATGACTGACATTTGAATTCCCAATCTGCGCCTGCGAAAATCGTTTCCAGCCTTTTTACCTGATTGACAACTTTTGTAACATAGGCCTTGGCAAATCTTTCCGGCTTATGCCCATATGGTACATTAAATTGATAGTTGCGGTTAAATCTAATCATACCGTTAAAACAGCTTCTGTTCAAAAACAGAAAATCCAGCGGATTCTGTTCTTCGTTAAATCTGTCTCTTATATAGTAGTAATATTTATCATCCTTCTCCTCCAGCTTTTTCCCTTCTCTTTCCAAAAATTCCCTGACACTATATGATGTTATATCCCCTGCTTTTATAGCGTTATACAATTTTATCGTATGAGGATTTGTATCAGCAAATACAGCCCTCTCAGGCGCCAGATTAAACCCAACAACGCCCGAACCCATAAAGGGCTCTATCCATACCGTAGCATCATCGATCCAAGCCACTTCTGAAATCAACGGTACGATTTTCGTTTTGATGCCCTGTATTTTTATCGGTGGAATATATACTTTCTCGATCATACTTATTCTTCTCCAAAATTTAATACTGACTTTTCAATTCTTTCAAATACATTCTAACATCAAAAGCCCCCGTTTTCAATAAAAACGAGAGCTTGATTTACACTATTCAGATGCCTTGATGTTATAGGCCGGTTCATTACATCTCATAATACTTCGCCTGCGCGCTCCAAAGGGAAGCATAGACTCCCCCTTCCTGAGCCAGCAGCTCCTCGTGGCTGCCCATCTGCACCAGCCTTCCTTGGTCAAACACGGCGATCTTGTCACAGAACCGGCAGGAGGACAGCCTGTGGCTGATATAGATGGCAGTCTTGTCTCCGGCGATCTTGTCAAAATTGTGGTAGATCTCCGCCTCCGCAATGGGGTCCAGCGCCGCCGTTGGCTCATCCAGCAGCACAAAGGGCGCCTCCTTGTATATAGCCCTGGCAATGGCCAGCTTCTGGGCCTCCCCGCCGCTGATCTCTATCCCCTCGTCCGTGTAATCCTTGTAGAGGTAACTCTCGATCCCTTTCTCTCCCAGCTTCGCCAGCCGTTCCCCGAAGCCTGCGTCTTTAAGGCACCGCTGCACCTTTTCCCTGTCATACTCCTTGTCTACCGCAATATTTTCCGCCAGCATCAGGGCAAAGAGCACATAGTCCTGAAACACCACGGAAAAAAGCCTGGAATACTCATCATGGCGGAACTTCCTGATATCCACGCCGTTGACCAATATCTCCCCCTCCTGCGGGTCGTACAGCCTGCACAGCAGCTTTATCATGGTGGTTTTCCCGGAACCGTTCCTGCCCACAATGGCAAGCCGCTCCCCCACCTTAAGCTCCACGGAAAAATCCTTCAGGGCGTAAGTCTCGCTCCCCGGATATTTGAAGGAAACATTCTTGAATTCAATGCGGTATTCATTATCGCTGCGCTTCTCCATGGGCAGGGAGCCCTTGTACATCTCATCGGACAGCTCCAAAAGCTCCATGACCCCGATCTGCTTTCTGGCCGTCAGGCTGACCTCCCGGCACCCCTGCACAACATTTAACGCCTGATTCAGAATGTTGGAAAGGCATCCGGCGTACAGGACCAGAGAGCCCACCGGCATATTCCCCTTCAATGCCGCCAGAGCCACTATACAATAGGCTCCTATGACCGAAAGCACATACATGGCTGACCAGACTCCGTCACTGCCGCCCTCACCGATTGCGGGCCGCTTTATCGTATAATCCTTCCATTCCTTTCCCTGCAGCTTGTCATAGGTCCAGCGCTTCATCACCTCATAGCTGTTGTAGATCCTCACATCCTTGCCGTTGCCGTAGCGGTAACGCCAGGACCCGTAGGCAAAATCCCATATATAATTCCACAGGAACTTCTTCTCCTCCCTGTCAGGCACATGAAACATGACATAAAGAGTCTTATTCCTGAAATACCGAAACAGCTTCATACAGATTCCCAGACACAGACACAGCAGAAGCAGAATGGCAGAGACCCATCCCAGGTCGCTCTTTCCAAACCAGGCAAACACAGGGGCTCCGATGATCACCGCTGCCACCAGCTCCACCAGATTACCCAATACGCCCTTTCCCTGCCAGAGCATACTGAAAATACCGGCGCCCCAGTTGCCGTCCATCCGTATCCTCTCCTGTATCTCCTTCAGCCTGGGACTGTCCAGCAGCGAAAAGTCCAGCTGCATGATCTTTTCCTGCTGCAGGGCCTGATGCCTTTCCGAAAGCACCTGACTTCTCACGTCTATCCGTCGATTCAGGATGTTTTCCGCCGATCTTCCCAGGCTTAAAAATACCACGCCGAAAATAACCTGCCCCAGCAGCTGTGAAAATTCAAACCCTCCTGCAACCTGATTCAGCACATAGGCAGACAGCAGCATTCCCCCGTAAGTCAAGCCCACCGCCAGAAGGACGGAAACCAGATTAAGCGGCACATAGCCCCGATCAAGGCTCACAAGCAGCTTCATCACCTGCCGCACATTGTCAAGCTGCTGCCGAAAGGACTGCTTTTCCAAAAGTTTTGATTCCTCAAGCATCCTTAAAACACCTCCTTTTCCAGCCGATCCTTAGCATAGTAACGGCTCTGCACCTCAAACATTTCCGCGTAAGCCCCTTTACGGTCCATCAGCTCCTGGTGGCTTCCCTCCTCCAGAATGCCGCCTTCCCCAAGCAGCACGATCCGGTCTGAAAACCGGGTGCTGGCCAGTCTGTGGGAAATAAAGATCGCCGTCTTACCATCGGAAAATCGGGCATAGTTGTCATAGATCTCCGATTCCGCAATAGGGTCCAGCGCCGCCGTGGGCTCATCCAGCACCAGCACAGGCGCGTCCTTATAGAGAGCCCTTGCCAGCAGGAAACGCTGGGTCTCTCCTCCCGACAGCTCCGCCCCGTTCTCGTCCATGTCCTTGTCAAAAAAGGTATCCATGGTAAAGCCCTTTTCCCGGAACTTCTCCGAAAGCCCTGCATCCTCCAATGCCTGCCAGGCTCTTTTCTCATCATACTCACTTTCAAAGGTAAGATTTTCCGCCACCGTCACAGGCAGCAGGAACGCCTCCTGAAAAACGGCGGAAAACAGCTGAAACAGCTCCGCTCTGGGAAATTCGTTTCTGTCCACGCCCCCTATCAGGATGGCGCCCTCGTCCGGATCGTACATCCCGCAGAGCAGCTTCACCAGAGTACTCTTTCCCGCGCCGTTGACTCCCACCAGGGCCAGCTTTTCCCCGGCGTTTATTTTCAGGTTAAAATGGTCGAAGATTTTGCTCTCCCCGTCGTCATAGGAAAAGGACACATCCCGAAATTCTATGGACACCGGCTGCTCCAATTCCGAAATATGCCTGTTTCCGATATGCAGGTCCTCCTCCGGCAGATCCATATAGGTCCTGTAAAAGCTGGTATCTCTGGAGCCGCTGCGCAGCTGTGCCAATCCGTCCATGATGCTTCCTAAGAATCCGGAAAAGCCGGTAATAGCTCCAAAGTACAGCACAAATTCTCCCGGACCCACGCTTTCGTCAAACACCTGCTTCAGCAGATAAGCATAGGCAAATATATCTCTGGCCAAGGTCAGCAGGCTGCCCAGCTGCCAGTAACGGTACTCCGCCATTCCCTTCCGCTTCTCCAGCCTTCTGCTCCTGTCTAACAGCATATCCTTTTGCTTGTTCAGCCAGCCCTTCATCCCGAAGATCCTCACGTCCTTGGCTGCATTCCGGTTTCCTATGGCATTGTTAAAGACATAGGTCCTCTTCTTTGCCAGATCCGCATCCTCTTCCCGGAATTTCTCCATATATTTGATTTTGGAGAGGCTGATGACATACTGTAGCAGAGACAGCGTAAACAGCAGCGCCGCCACCCAGGGGCTTAAAAAGCTGAGCACAGTGCCGTACAACGCGAAGCTGATCACATTTTTAATAATGTCGATGGTGCCGTAGGTCATCTTACAGACAGCGCTCCAGTCTCCCCTGTCCACCACCCCCAGCGCCTTCCAGTACAGCTCCTTGGCGGCTCCCTCCTCCACATAGCGATAAGGTACCCGCAGGCTCTTTAAGAATAAGTTGGCCAGCAGGAGGTTCCGCCTGCTATTATAGAGAAAATATTTCCCGTGCCCGCTGGCCGTCTCTACCACCTGCACGCTTAAGTACAGCAGCCCGAATACCCCCAGCGTAATGAGCAGCCGCTGCCAGGTGACTCCCTCCGTCACCAGATCCACCGCCAGCTTGGGCAGATAAATACCGAAAAGAGGCTGTATGGCGCCAAAAACGATCTCCGCAAGGCACAGCCACAAAAATACGGGAATGGTGCGCCTGTATAGCGTAAAATAATAGCCTATGTTCTGTAAGATATTGTAGGTCTTTTCGTACTGTGTTCCTGTCTGTGCTTTTGTTTCTGTCTGCGCTTTTGTTTCTGTCTGTGCTTTTGTTTCTGCTTGCGCTTTTGTTTCTGCTTGCGCTTTTGTTTCCGCTTGCGCTTTTGTTTCTGTCTGCGCTTTTGTTTTGGTTTTCGTCTGCTTCATTTTTCTACGCCTCCAACCTCATTTTCTGACGTACCGCCTGCAAATATGTCCCGGCTCAGCTCACACATTATCCGGCCTGCTGCCTCTGTTCCCCTTACGCCCTCCTGCCGGGCAGTTTCCTCTCCTTGGGTACACTGCCGCAGTCCTCCGCCCCTACACGCTGCTGCAGTCCTCTGCCCTTCCTGCGGGTCATCTGCGAAAACACTCTGCCGGCATTCGCTCTTCTCTTTCATCCGGCTTATCATAGCACCATTCTCGCCGCCACAAACAAAAAATGCACGAATGGTCTCATTCGTGCACCAACGGCAGAAGGATCTCCGTGGCAAATACATTTTCCTCGTCCTGCCTGTCAATATATCCCTTACACCTTGCCACCACCCGATCGATCCGCATCAGTCCGAAGCCATGATTCCTTCCGTCCTTGGTGGACAGATACCTGACCTGGCGGTTCTCCTCCCGCTTTTTCCCCGGCCGCCCGTTCACGGCATTCATGACATAAATATACAGCTGACCCTTGATGGTATCAATATAGACCCGGATAAACCGTCGGCTTTCTTCCTCGATCCCAAGACAGGCTTCCATGGCATTGTCCATCAGGTTCCCGATGATCAGCGACAGGTCTACCTCGGAAATATCCAGCTGCGGAGGAACGATGGCCTTAGCCTCCACGGCGATCTGTTTTTCCCTTGCCAGAGACAGCTTGCTGTTTAAGATCGCGTCGATCATCACATTGCCCGTCTTGATCACGGTGTCAACGGTAGTAAGATCCTCGTCCAGCCTGTCAAGATAACTCTTAAGCTTGTCCGTCTCCCCAAAAGCCAGATAGGCTTTCATGGTCTGGATATGATTGTGGTAGTCATGCCGCCAGCCCCTGGTCTGCCTGTACATATTTTCCACTTCCTCGCAGTGCCTTTTAAGCAGATCGCTCTGATAGCGGCCGATCCGCCGGTCCACCAGCCTGCCGATCCAGACCCTTCCCCCAAGCAGCAGCCCCAGGAAGAGAAGAAGCCCTGCTGCTATCCAAAGAATCATCATCCCTTTTCACATCCCCTGTAAAACTCTATAAACCTCCGGTTAAACTCCTGATACAGCCTCCTGCTCACCGGAACGGACTCCCCGTTGTCAAAGATAACTCTATCCTGCATGATTTGTTTTACATTCTCCAGATTGCACAGATAAGAACGATGGCATTTGGCAAAAGCCTTCCCCGGCAACTCCTTCTCCAGCTCCGAAATACTCCGCAGCACCCGAATGGAGGTCCTGTCCGCCATGGCAAACCTTGTGTAATGCCCCTCCGCCTCGCAGTAATTCGTCTCCCCCAGATCCAGTCTTACCATGCCGCCTTCATGTCTAACCATAAACAGGTTCCGGGCATTGTTCCGGCTGCACACCCTGTCCATGCATTCAGCTACCTTTTCCGCCGATATAGGTTTGATCAGATAGTGGAGGGCCTGCACCTCGTAGCCCTCTCTAAGATAATCGGACAGCCCTGTGGTAAATATCACCGGTATGGCACTGTCCTTCTCCCGCAGCTTCCTCACCATATCCATCCCGTTCATTCCGGGCATCTGGATATCCGCAAACACGGCGTCCGGCGCTCCATCCTCCAAGCCAAACAGAAAGCTTTCGGCATTTTCATAGGAAAGGATATGAACGGCTTTGCCCCCTGCCTCCGCCCAGGCCTGAATATACTGCTGCAGCAGCCTGCTGTGTGCTGCCTCGTCCTCCACAATGGCTATATTCATGCATCCCGCTCCTGCGTCAGGGCAAGCTTCAAGCCCAGTTCCTCCAGCTGCTTCTCCTCCACCGTTCCCGGCGCCTGAGACATCAGGCAGGACGCGTCCTTTACCTTGGGGAAGGCAATCACCTCTCTGATGCTTTCCGCCTTCACTAACAGCATCACAAAGCGGTCCAGGCCGATGGCAAGCCCTGCATGAGGGGGAACCCCGTATTTAAAGGCGTCCAACAGGAACCCGAACTGCTCATGGGCCTTCTCATCCGTAAAGCCCAAAGCCCGGAACATTCTCTCCTGCACGTCGCTCTGAAAGATTCTGACGCTGCCGCCTCCCAGCTCCACGCCGTTCAATACGATATCGTATGCTTTCGCCCTGACGCTGCCGGGGTCGGATTCCAGCCTGTCCAGATCCTCCTCCATAGGCATGGTAAAGGGATGGTGCATTGCCACAAACCGCTCCTCCTCGTCGCTCCACTCAAACTGGGGGAACTCGGTGATCCACAGGAAATCAAATCTGTCGTTATCGATCAGGTCCAGCTGCCTTGCAAGCTCACAGCGCAATGCCCCCAGCACAGACCACACGATCTTCAGCCTGTCTGCGGCAAAGAGCAGCAGATCTCCCGGCTCACCGCCCATGGCTTCCACCAGCGCCTTTGATTCTTCCTCGGTCATAAACTTTGCAAAGGAGGACTTATAAGTACCGTCCGGCATCACGGACAGATAGGCCAGTCCCTTTGCGCCATAGCCCTTTGCAAATTCCACCAGGGCGTCGATCTTTTTCCTGGGCATTTCCGCCTGGCCCTTTACATTGACGCCCCTGACGCTTCCTCCTGCCTCCAGAGCGCTGGTAAACACGCCGAACCCGCAGTTTTTGACCGTTTCTGACACATCCGTCAGTTCCATGTCGAAACGGGTATCCGGCTTGTCGGAGCCGAACCTGTTCATGGCCTCCTCCCAGGTCATGCGCCGAATGGGAAGCTGCACCTTGAGACCGATGGCCTCTTCGCACACCTTTGCCACCATTCTCTCGGTAGCGTCTATCACATCATCCACGTCCACAAAGGACATCTCCAGATCCACCTGGGTAAATTCCGGCTGCCTGTCCGCCCGCAGGTCCTCGTCCCGGAAGCACTTTGCCACCTGGAAGTAACGATCATAGCCGGAACACATCAGCAGCTGCTTGAATATCTGAGGGGACTGGGGCAGCGCATAAAAGGCGCCGGGATGGACACGGCTTGGCACCAGATAGTCCCTGGCTCCCTCAGGAGTGGATTTATTCAAAATCGGAGTCTCGATCTCCAGGAAGCCCTCCTCGCTTAAAAAGGTGCGGATAGTGGTGGTGATCCTGCTGCGCAGCATCAGGTTCCGCTGCAGATCCGGTCTTCTCAAATCCAGATAGCGGTATTTCAGCCGCAGCTCCTCCTTTGTTTTGGAATCCGCTTCAATGGGAAAGGGCGGCGTCTCCGCCTCCGCTAAGATGCGTATCTGCTGTGCCCGGACCTCGATCTCACCGGTGGAAAGATTCTCATTGACGGCGCCTCCCCGCTTCTCCACCCTGCCCACAACGGCAATGACGAACTCGCTGCGCACCTTCTCCGCTTTCTGAAAGCTCTCTATGCCGCAGTCACTCTCTTCAAAAATAACCTGCAGTATACCGGAGCGATCCCGCAGATCTACAAAGATAATGCCGCCCTTGTTCCTCTGCTTCTGTACCCATCCCATGACGGTGACGGTCTCTCCTGCATTGGCCGCGGAAAGCTCGCCGCAGCGGTTTGTTCTCTTCAATCCCTTCATTGACTCTGCCATTTTCATGTCCTCACTTTTTGTCTGTTTTTATCCTGTATACCCTGGAATCCTCACCGTTCATATCCTTCATCATCCGATAAAACGAATACCCGTATTTTTCGTACAGCCCTGTTTCTCCTGTAGAAATATATATCTGAGCCGCCCCCTCATTTTTTGCGGTCTCATACGCATACTCCAGAAGGATCCCCATATAGCGGCGTCCTCTATATTGCGGAAAAGTATAAACAAATCCAATCCACGGACCGAACCCGCTGTCCCGCACATCGTCCTGCTCCGCCAGGGTGCAGAAGGAAACTAATTTCCCGCTGTCCGTCAGCAGAAAGACTCTGGCCGTTTCTCCGCACAGCTTACGGAATTCATTTTTGCTCAGAAGCTCATATAAAAACTGTCCTGCGGCCCAATCGCTCTCCCTGATCTGATCCAGCCAGTACTCCCTGTCAGTTGAGGCAAAATACTCCTTGATCTCCATGCATCCCTTCCCCTGTATCCATACCTTATTTTTTTAACGGATCCTTGTAAAACTCTTCAAATTCTTCGTAGCCATCCTCTGTCAGCTGATCCTTCTGGAACTTCTTATTCTTGTTCATCCGGACCACCAGTACCTGCGTGCCATCCCTGCGGGCCTCCTGGGCTTTTTTGATGATCTCGCACAGCCGCTCCCCTGCCACGCCCTTTTCGATCAGATATGCTTGTCTTTTCGGCCTGTTCGGAATCTTGAAGCCACTTTCCAGCAGCAGCATCACGATTCGCTCAAAGCCGATGGAAAAGCCGCAGGCCGGAACATCGCTTCCCGTGAATTTCCCCACCATCTTATCATATCTCCCGCCTCCGCCGCAGGCGCCGCCAAACTGTGGCATGGAGATCTCAAAAATAGTACCGGTATAATAGCTCATACCGCGCACCAGCGTGGGATCGAACACCAATTCAAAGGTATCCTCCTTGGTGGCCCGCACACCGTCCAGGATCTCGGCAAAGGAGTCCAATACCTCCCCGTCGATGCAGCCGGAGAGTTTTTCCCTTACATATTCCACGCCGTCGTCCGCTTCCTCGATTTCCACGAACAGATCCATATATTTTTTGCACACCGTCTCGGAATACCCTGCCTCCGCCAACTCCCTTGCCACACCGTCAACGCCTATCTTGTCCATCTTGTCCAGGGTGATAAAAACGCTTTCATAAGCTTCCTCCGGGAAACCGGCATAGGCCGCCATAGCCTTTAAGATCCGCCTGTCGTTGATGCGGATCCTGAAATCGTTGAAGCCCAGTCTGCCGATGGTTGTGGTGGTGGCCAGGATCAGCTCGATCTCCGCTAAGTTGGAGGGTTCACCCAGGATGTCGATATCGCACTGCATAAACTGCCGGAACCGCCCGCGCTGAGGACGGTCCGCCCGCCATACGCTCCCCATCTGCAGCGCCTTGAAGGGAGAGGGCAGATTGGCCGCATTGTTGGAATAATAGCGCACCAGCGGCACCGTCAGATCATAGCGCAGCCCGCTGTCCACCACATCCTCCTCGGCTGATGCCTCCGCCACATTCAGCTTCTCGCCCCGCTTCAGTATCTTAAAGATCAGCTTTTCATTGTCGCCGCCCTGCTTGCTTGTCAGGTTGGCAATGTTCTCCACGCAGGGCGTCTCTATGGATGTAAATCCGAATCTGCCGTAAGTATCCCGGATGACCTCCATCACGTAGTTACGGATCTCCATCTCCTCCGGCAATATATCCTTCATGCCCGTCACAGGCTTTTTACTAAGCGTCATATCAATAACCATACCTTTCTGTGATTTGTAAATTCATTTTTTAGCTGCTCTTTCATTCCTCCGCCTTCCGGTAAGATCAACCTTCCGGCAGCACTTAACTACTGTCAATGTTTTATAACGCGGAAATAAGTCAACATCCCAGATGCAGCATGGATATTTCCTCGTTGCTGCGGGAATAGATCATACGGCCTGCGCCGCAATATACTGTGTCTCGAATTGCTCCACCTGCATGGGCTTTGCAAAATAGAAACCCTGGAACATATCGCAGCCCACCTGCATCAGGAAATCCACCTGCTCCTTTGTCTCCACGCCTTCCGTTATCACCGGCATACCCAGTTCCTTGGACATGGTGATGATATTTTTCAGGATCGTGGTGCTCCGCTTCACATTCTCCGTTTCCTGCAGGAAGATCATATCGATCTTCAATATATCCGCATGGATATCCTTCAGCATCCCCAGGGAGGAATAGCCGCTGCCAAAATCATCGATCTCGATCTCATAACCCAAAGCATGGAGCCCGTCCAGAGTTTTCATGTTCTCCTGTATATTTTCCATCAATGCAGACTCCGTGATCTCCAGCTTCAGCTTCTTCACATCATAATCATATTTTTCCGCAAGGCTTCGGAAAGTATCACAGATGTCCAGATAATAAAAATCCTTTGTGGATATATTTACGGAGATGGAATATTTTTCCATACCCTTTTTCTTCCATTCCTCCAGCTTCTTAGCCGCGCTCTCCCACATATACAGATCCAGTTTATGGATCAGACCCGCTTTTTCCAGCGTGGGAATGAACAATCCGGGGCTGACCATGCCCTTTTCGGGGTGGATCCAGCGCACCAGGGCTTCCGCCCCCACAATACTGTTGTCATTGGCGATCTGTGGCTGCAGGAACATCTTGAACTGCTTTTCCGCTATGGCGTCATCAAAATCCCCCAGCACCTCTTTCTCCTTCATGATGTGCTCCAGCAGCTTATCCTCATAAAAACAGATGGACTGCCCGTAATTGCCCCGCATGGTATCAATTGCCAGGATTGCCTTGTCATACATGGTCCATACCGGCTCCGTCACATCCCCGATCTCATAGATGCCGATGTAATAATGCAGCTTGAAGGAACTCACCAGATCCAACTTCCGAAGGGCTTCTATCAGTGCATAGACCTCTTCCTCATGAAACCTTTCTCTGGGCATCAGCATACAGAACTTGTCCGCAAAGATACGGGCGGCGACTGTCTTATCATCCAGGGCGCTGCCAATCATTTCCGCCTGGGCGATCAGCAGCTTATCTCCCACATCCGCGCCATAGAGCTCGTTGACCAGCTTGAAATCCTTGATATTAGAGCAGACCATATAATAAGGCTCCTTGCTCTCCGCAAGCATTTTCCCTGCCGCCTCCTCAAAGGCATTTCTGTTCAGCAGCCCGGTCAGCACATCATGAGTAGCGCGATACTGTTCTTCCTTATATTTCCTGACCACCTCCGTGCGATCCTCAAACTGAAAACAGCTTCCCTGTTTTCTGTCCTTTTTATCCGTGAATATCTGATAGGTGGCATAAATGTACATCTTCTCGTTGTTCCGAAGATGCGTCCGTTCCTCGCACATGATCCTTTCGTCGCTCCCCTCGTGCTCCGCTTCCCAGCCTGCCAGGTATTTTTCCGCCGCCTCATGCAGATTGGAAGAATCGGGGAAAAATTTCGCCGCAACGTCATTCATACCGATGCATCTTCCGTTATTGTCATAGGCGATAAAGCCGATCACCGAATCTCCGATGATGGTAGAATGCATCTTCTCCAGCAATACCTTCGGCGACGCATACAAAGTAAAATAGCATATGGAAATCGCCATGGACGCATATAAAATAACGGAATAATCAAATTTTGCATTCATAACGGAACACATGACATTCAAACCTGCCACGCCTATCAGCTGTCCCAGTATCCCCGCATATCTCTTTTTATACATGGAGGGTGCTTTCACAAGGCGGTATGTAAGGATGACCAGAATATACACCACGATGGCATACACAAAAAGACGATGTACAAAATGGGCCGGCTTCAGGTGTACCCTCCAGTAGCTCAGCTGCAGTGTATCACTTGCCGCAGCTTCCAGTTCAAACATATGGCGGGTGAAGGTATTGACGATCAGCGATATGGAATCCAGCCCCGCCAGCATACCGATAATGCGTCTGGGCAGCGTGGAAGGCGGTCCCACCTGGGTGTAGGCCACGGAAAACAACAGCAGATATACCACCAGCCAGTCCGTAGACAGATAATAAAGCCCGTCCAGAAATACCGCCAGCCTGTAATGCCCCATGGGGACCAGGATAAACGCTGTGTAGCACACTGCCGTTATAATAGCTGTCCATATCAGATGCACCACATTGCGGCGGTTTTGTACCTCCCTTTTCCCTGAGACCGCAATGCACACGACCATGCTCATGATCAATAAGATCAGCAGGATCACAAATGTCTGGAACATATTTCCACCCCTCATAAATCAACTATCAGCGTTATTATAGCGCAGACGGGATTATTTGACAATATGTTCCTTGCTTCAGTTTCCCCATTTTTTCAGGAGTCCTTATCGTGCTTGGCTAGGTGCAAGTGACAGAAATTCCCACGGGATAGGTGTCTTGTTCGGCAGCCGCGATAGTCGTTGCGCCGAGCCCCATGCATTGGCAACGCTCACCAGAGGGTTCGCGTCGCCAAGGGTCTCGACTCCACATCGCTCTAATGCCTCACAAGGCACCTATCCCGTGGAAACTTCCTGATGCAAAATGATGGTTTTTTATCCTTTCTAACATAAAATAAAAATGCAAAAACACTGGATCTTTGTTATAATTAAATCGCCACAAAATAACCAAACAAAGGAGTGTTTTTGCATGATTGATTATAACAGACTTGGGTATGAAATCAAAAGAGATTTTGCAAATTTTTTCACAAAGATTTCTAAGGGTTTAAAACGTCCGCAGATGAAATTCGTCCACCGGATGGTTTATGGCATCCTTGCCGGGAATAAAGTGCACCTGAGCGAAATCGCACGCTCCCTGAAAGAAAGCATCACCTTGAAGAAAACGATAGACCGCCTGTCAAGGAATCTGAACGCTTTTGAGGATAAGGATCTCATCATGAAGAATTACCTCGACCAGGTAAAAGGCCATATGAAAGATGATTATGCCGTCATTATCATTGACAACTCAGACATCGCCAAACCGGCCGGCAGAAAGTTGGAAGCGCTTTCTGAAATAAGGGACAGCAGCACCGGTGAGATCACACAGGGATATTTTACCATTGAAGCGGCGGTGCTGTCTGAAAGAGGGAAGATGCCGCTCCCTGTTTATGAGAAAGTGTTTTCGGCGGCAGAAAAGGGATTCGTCAGCGAGACCCACGAAAACCTGTGCTGTCTGGAAGCCTTATCCAAACACTTCACGCCTAAATGTGTCCGCACCCTTGACCGCGGGTTTGACGCCAATGACTATTACCGTTATTTTCTAAAGCAGGGAGAGCGCTTTGTCATCCGTGCAAAGAAGAACCGTAACGTCATCTATAACGGGAAAACCTGCAACATCATGGATGTGGCATCGCAGTATAAGGGGAACTATCGCATGGATCTTAAGGATAAAAGTGGCAAAGCCATTCAGTGTAAAATGAGCTGCATCCCCATAAGGCTCTGTGAGTTTCCCTCAAAGGAGTTGGTGCTGACGGTGGTATACGGGTTTGGGGCAGAGCCCATGCTTCTGCTCTCGAACCTGAAAATACAGGAGAAGAAAAGGCTGTGCCACATCATCACCAGGGTATATCTGCTCAGATGGCGGATAGAGGAATATTTCAGGTTCAAGAAACAGCAGTTTGAATTAGAAGATCTGAGGGTCATGTCTTTACAGTCTATCCGAAACCTGGACCTGTTCGTGGCCCTGGCAGTCGGATACATCGGTCTGACCACGGCAGTACACGAAGAGAGCATTTTCCTTGCAGAATCAAAGGAATGTTCCAGAAGGATATATGAGATGCCAAAATTTATTTTTTACGCAATGGGTTATGCGCCGGAAAGGGCGTTGTCCATGAGCCGTTCGGGAATCAGTGGTTTCTTGCCACAAAAAGTCAAATCACAACAGCTGTTTGAATACTTTAAAATAGCTGACTGTGGGCCATGATGCTTCAAAAAATGGGGAAACTCAAAGTTCCTTGCGTTTACATTTCTGCATTTTTATCTGCACAAGCCCGCTTCCGCAATATTATTCTGAAATGCTTTTGACATCTTTATCTCTCGTAATTCCCAGTTCGTTATGAAAATATTTTAAAGTTGAATATTGATATATCCTGGCAAATTTTCTTGCATCATACTTCGCCAGTTTTTTCATCATGAAATCGACATAATCATCAATATATTTCTGCGCATCCATCTTTATATAATTTATGTTATCTCTTGTTTCGTCATATTCATCCTTATCCACAATAGCATTACTATCTCCGATATATTTACTGTCAGCAATTATTACGATCTTACTGTAATCCAAACCGGACTTTACCTTTTTAGAACGGACACTGTATTTAAATCTATATGCATATTTATGATTAATATGGCTTCTGTACGGAATACATATAAAATACCCATAATGCGATTGTATCAATAAACAACTATACGGTCTGCCACTTTTTCTTACTATCTCTTGATATGGCGGATTTGGATAATCATCATAGAATTGCTGGGACAAATTTAAGACCTGATAATCAAAAGAATCTTCCTCAGAATGCATACCGTCTCCTTAGTAAAAAGGGGAGAGCAGATGCCCTCCCACTATCTCTCATCACACGGTCACTTTTATTTTACCGTTGAGTCAGAACCGTCACTCAACTCATCGCTCTGTCACTTTTATTTTACCGTCCTGTCGGAACAGTCACAGGACTCATTTTGTGATGAAGAAACCATTAAGATTTCTTAATAAGATTATATCCATAATAATACAAATATTCAACAACCGAATTGTTAATATTTTATAAATTTTTTCATCAAATTTCTTTAATGTAGATTCGGCGGCAATTATGAAATCACGCCCTTCCAAACACCACGGTCACCACAGCGCAGTCACCTTCGATCTGCGCAAATATTTCCCCACCCATTTTGTGCATAAGCTGCCTGCAGATATACAGGCCCAGCCCGCTGCCGCTGATCCCCCTGGAATTTGCCCCCCGCCAGAAGCTTTCAAAAATATGAGGCAGATTTTCTTTGTCCATCGAGCAGCCGCTGTTTTTCACCGAGATAAGCACCCCTTCCTCCGCGTCGGGAAACAACAGCTCGATCCGCTTCCCGTCGCCATATTTCAGGGCGTTTTCGATTATGTTCTGCAATACCTCCACGCTGCGGTCCAAATCTCCGGACAGCAGGCAGTTGCTGTATTTCCCTACCACAAATCCCGTTTTCACAAGAGCCAGCTTCTCACCGTAATATGCTGCGATCTCCCGCACTAAGTCCGCCAGATAAAACTCTCCGTCCTCCACCGTAAGGCTCAAAAAATCCTCCCTTGAAGCGGTGACGATCCGGGAGACATAAGCCTCTATCTCATCCGCCTTTTCGTCAATGCTTTCAGCGATCGCCCGCTGTTTTTCCCTATCTGCATATAGATTTCCCGACAATGCCCTGGCATATAATTTTATAACGGAAAGAGGGGTCTTGATATCGTGGGACAGGGACAACAGCAGGGTTTTCTTTTCTCTTTGCAGCTCCAGCTCACGCCGCTTCTGCTGCTCCATATTTTCCCGAAGCAGATCGATCCCCCACAAAAATCTCCCGAAGAAGCGGTTCCTGCTTTCCTGAACAGGCCGGGTAAGATTGCCCTTTGCCAGCTCGCAGGGCACATCCGCCAGACGTTCAAAGGGCTTCAGTATTTTCTCCCGCACATAGAATAAAACGCCGAAAACCACCGCCGCCATCACTGCCAGGATCAGGTTTACCATAAGGTTTAGACCTGCATTTTCTGTGCCGTTCTTTGCCGTATAATCAAATCGGTACAGCCTGCCGCCGATCTCCCGGATCATATAATCGCTGTCGGCCCGGTAGAACTCCCCGGTCGATTCTGCCGCAGCTTTCAAATCCAACGTGCTCCCGGCTGCCGCCTGGGCTCTCTGCTCCGCCTGAGCTTCCTGATCCGCCTGAGCTTCCTGCTCCACCGACGCTTCCTGCTCCACCGATGCTTCCTGCTTCACCGGTGCTTCCTGCTTCACCGGCACTTCCTGCTCCACCACAGCCTTCACATATCGGCAGGACGACAGATCCACGCTTTCGCTCCCTCCCCGCTCTATCTGCAGCGCTATCCGATTCACCTCCACCCGGTAGGGCCTGCCGCTTTCAGGCTCCTTCAGATGATATAACAAAAGATTTGCCCCTGCAAAAATTACAACTGTCAGCGCCGCGACCGCCACAGCCATTTTTCTCCACGCCCTCACTGATATTTATACCCCACTCCCCAGACCGTCAGAATCCTCCGGGGAGCTCCGGGACTTTCCCCGATTTTCTGACGCAGCCATTTTATGTGGACCGTAAGGGTCTGGGGCTCTGAAAAGCTGTCGCTGCCCCAGATCCTGTTAAAGATATACTCCTTCGAGAGCGTCCGTCCCTTATTTTCCAAAAGCAGCACAAGCAGGTCGAACTCCTTTGCCGTCAGCTCGATTGGCACATCGCTTTTGTACACGGTACGGCTGACCTTGTCTATCCGGATATCCCCGTCCCGCAGCTCGTCAAGGGCGTAACGGCGCTTGAATATCCCGGCGATTTTCGCCAGCATAATGTCAATGTCGTATGGCTTTTCAATGTAATCATCCGCACCCAGGTTCAGTCCCGTAAGCTTATCCTCCTTGTCGGTCCTGGCGCTTACGATCAGTATGGGCGTATCGCTGTCCTCCCGAATCTTCTCACAAATCGAAAATCCGTCTCCGCCGGGCAGCATGATATCCAGCACCACAAGCCTTGCGCCGTAGCTTTGATACAGCTGCAGGGCTTTCCCCGCATTTTCCGCCACGGACACCGTGTAATTCTCCGCCCGCAGGAAATCCCTGAGCACGCCAGCCAGCTCCCTATTATCCTCCACAATCAATATATCTGTCACCCTTTTGCCCCTCTAATCTGTACAATCCGGCATCAATATTTTGAAGCGCCTGGCGGCAGGCTGCACTCACCAGCCCATCTCCATCAGCCAGCCGTTCAGCGCCCGCTCGCGGTCACGCAGCTTCGCCCTTTCATATCTGCCTAGATTATGCTCTCCTTTGATGTTTCCGTCAACTATATACAGAATTCTTGTGCATTTTGCCGCCACCTTCACATCATGAGTCACCAGCATCATGGTGGTCCCCTGCGCGTTCAGTGCCGCCAGCTCCTCCATGACCTCGTCGGAGGCGGCGCGGTTCAGGGCGCCCGTGGGCTCGTCTGCAAAAATCATGCCGGGCCTGTTTATCATACTCCTGCAGATGCAGGCCCGCTGAAGCTGTCCCCCCGACACCTCGTTGATATCGTTATCAGCCACCTCGATGATACCCAGCCTGCGCATCAGATCCTGGCCCCGCTCCACTGTCCGGCGGCGGCTCTCCCTGATCTTTCCCGACTGACAGGCGGGAAGTATGATATTATCCAGCACCGACAGATTTTTCAGCATATACATTTGTTGAAAAATAAATCCCATCTCATTCAGCCGCAGATCCGCAAGCTCCTTTTCATTCAGCTCTCCAATATCTCTCCCGCAGAATTCCACCTCTCCCGCAGTCATTCTGTCCATGCCCGAAACCGTGTACAACAGCGTGGATTTGCCGGAGCCGGAGGGGCCCATGACCGCAACCATCTCCCCCTCTCCCACACTGAAATTTACATTTTTCAGCACATTGTTCTGCCGTTTGTTTACCACATAGGTTTTACAAAGATTCTTCACCTGTAAAATATTCTTCATCTATATGACCATACCTTTCCTTTATTCTATTTTCCCTCTTCCCTTTATTTCCCATTTCCAGTCATGCCTGCTTACAACTTTATTCATTATTCGAGATATCCGCCGGGGAAATGTTTTTCACTCCCCTTGCCGAAATAAAGGCAGCCAGCCCGGTGACGGCAAGCACCACCGCCGGGAATAGCAGATAGACCTCAACCGGCCTGATTTCAAAGGTAATGCTGTACGCGCCCATCATTCTGAATACCGGCGTGACAAGCAGCGTTGACAAAGGTGTGGAGAGCAGCGTACCCACAAGCACCGATAGGATCAGAACCATTCCGATGCGCATTGTCTGCCATAACATAAGAGCTTTATCCCGAAAGCCCATTGCCTTCAGCAGCCCGATCTCCCGCTTCTCCCTGCTGATAAAGCTTTTCACCATCAGCACAGCCACAAGGGCGTTGATGCCCAGAATAATACTTAAGATCAATACCTTCATGCTATCCAGCCTTCCGGCCACATCTCCAATCATATAGCCGATATACTCACCGGGACTGTATACCTGAGACTCCGGGTAAATCTTTTCAAGCAACGCCTTACGTTCGGCAAGCTCCTTCGGGCCGGGCGCATCCAAGTAACTTACCTGGATGCCGAAGCAGCCTGCCGCATAATTGTAATCCAGCCTGGCGTCCTGGTGAAAACGAACTCCCTCGCCCATATTATTCATGCCCTGCATCAGGGCGGTAACGGTATAGGTTCTTGTATCTTCTCCTACCCTTATCTCCACATCGTCCCCGATCCTTGCGCCGATCTGCCCTGCGGTCACGAAGCTGAGCGCCACCTCACTGACATTTGCAGGAGGCGTGCCGTCAATATAAGTATACCTGTCTGCGCTCACATCGCCCCGGCCCTGGAACGACAGAGCATTAGTGACCTTTGTACCCTTGCGGACATTGCTGATGAACAAGATCTCCTGAAATATCTCCGCCTCTATTCCGCTCTCCGCAAGCATTTCCCTGAGTTCAAGAAACTGCCGCCGGATCTTCGCCTCATTGTCCTCGTTCGGGTTAAATATTATCTCTCTGGAAATGATATGATCGCATTTTGCCGCATTAAACGCTGTGATCAGATCATCAGATCTAAGCGTGTTTATGGTATTCACCGGAATAATGACCAGCAGCGTCCCCAGGATAAAAATAAGGATCATGGAGACATAGCTTTTGATCCCGTTTAAAATATCATTTGCCGCCATAAACAACACTGTCGGCACAGGCAGGCTTCCCGGATGCAGAAGTCCTTTTCTCCGAAAGCGTTCCCCTGTCTCGCCGCTTCGTATGGCGTCTATGGGAGAAAGCTTACGTATTCTCCGTGTGCAGAGGTAAGTGAACAAAACCACCACCGCCCCGGTCAGAACCGCCGCAGCCACATTGATCCGGAAATTATCTTTTTCCGAAATAATGATTCTTCGGGAAATACCGGAGAGCAGCAGCCTGCTGAAGGGAAAGCTGAGCAGCAGTCCCCCAAAGGCTCCAAAGGCCGCAAGGACAAAATATTTTGCTATATAAAGCCCTCTGATAGCGCTGTTTTTGATCCCGATGGCTTTCATAACGCCGATCTCCCGGAATTCCTCTGTGATCGTAAAGTGGATGATAAACCGCAGGATCACCATGGAGATCAGTATGAGACAGATACTTACCACCAGCAGGATCGCCGCCGTCAGCATATCCATGATATATATCATTTTAGCCCTGGAGCGGTCTATCTGAGTCACGGTATTGATCCCCAGGGCATTGAATTTATCCCTGTAACCGGCGTCCTCCGTGCGAACCGCCACGCCCTGATGAATGGCAGCTCCCGGCTTTCCAAACAGCTCCGCATCGTTTTCACTTATGAGGAATCTCACCATTCCCGCCATTTCCGACCCCAGCAGGGCGTCCTTTGTGCTGCCCCTTACGGTAAACTCCTTTTCCACGCCCCCCTGGCTGATATATACTTTTCCGCCTTCATGAAAGTCGTTCTCCCCGGCCTGAAACAGGTATCCGGTAATGTATATCTCGCCGTCGTTGACACAGGTGATCTCCCTGTCGTTCCCGTCAAAGATCTTCATACCGCCCAGAGTTGACAGGGCCAGCGTCTTGGAATATGCCAGCTGCTCTCCCTCCACCAGAACATTCGCAGAATCGATTTGGATAAGCCGGGAAATATCGTAATCATATCCGTTCTCCGCCGCAAATTCCTCAAACCTTTCAACGTCCCCGACATTTGCAGTTACGAACCAGTGATCCGGCACGTCTGCCCTGTCCAGGAAATCATCCAGGGCGCCGCTCACGGTGATCAGATTATTTGCGCTGCCCGCTATGAACGTGGCCGCCAGGATCACAAAGATAAACAGGATCAGGTTCATTGTTTTCTTGCGCCTTAAGTCTTTTTTGAGTATTGTCAGATACATTCCGCCGCTCCTTTCACATTTGTGATCTCATATTAGCAGGGGAATTATTAAATAGTCCTTAAATCGGATATTATATGTATTGTACAAAAGAGTTTTATGTGATACACTTACTAAGGGAGCCAATGGGGCGATTATGTCAGCTGCCGGACGCTTGAGGAAGGGAGCTGGTGCCAATGATTACATATAGTGACTTGTTCACGTTTGTAATTATGCTTTGCGCTGTAATAACTCTTGTTATTTACATTAAACGCAAAAAGTAGCGCCCTCGTCCTGGCAAGGTAAGGCGCTGCTTTTTGCACTGAAACTTTTGCCGGCGGCTAGGTGTTTTCTAGCCATTGGCTCTCTTGTTAAGCATATTATAAACAAATCTCTATGAACCGTCAAGCACAAAAACCGGACGCTGACCCGGATATTCCCTGTTAAAGGCTGTCCGGTCACCCAACGGAGCGGAGATGATCAGCAGCTCCTTCGCGTCGATCTCCATCCAGTTTATACCCTGAAGGTCGCTACCGTCTGTTTCAAAAGCTCGCTTAACCGGAACAGCTCTTCCATCTGCTTCCTCACTGCGCCGGAATTTACATTGGAATCCTCCGCAGATCCCTGCATACTCTGCACAGACTTCGCGATCTCTCCAACCAACCCAGTAATGACGGCGATCGACTGATTGATCTCTGCCATGCTGGCGCTCATCTGCTGGGAGGACGCCCCCAGATCGCCGGAAATGCCGCTGTAGACCTCTGCATCCTTTTCATACATTCTCGCCAGCTCTGTCATTGCCTTATAGTCATTGAGCATCTTGCCTGTCATAAACTCCAGCAGCTTGCCGGAGCTTTCCGCCAGGAAGGAAACATTATCCACCACGCCCTCCGTCACCCGGCGGATCTTGTCCACCGCCTGCTTTGAGTTGTCAGCCAGATTCCGTATCTCTTCCGCCACAACGGCAAAGCCCTTGCCCGCTTCGCCGGCTCTTGCCGCTTCTATGGAAGCATTCAGCGCAAGAAGATTGGTCTGGGAGCTGATGGAAAGAATCTCCTCCGTCAGGGCATTGATCTGCTCCACCTTCCTGCTGTCCTCAATGGCCTGTTCCATCTCTTCCTTGGCTTCCCGATAAACGGATACGGCCTCTTCGGCGGACTGCCTGGAGGCTTTATACTGCTTTCCTGCGCGGTCCATGATGTCGCTGGACCGCTCCGCCGCCTCTCCTGCTTTCCCCGCCACATTTTCAATGGCATTTCCAAGCTCCTGGCCGTTACTCTTTATACTTTCCGCCAGCTCTCTGGCCTGTACCGTCTGCTTCATGACCTCGCCCACGGAATCCGTAATGCCGGAAATATCCTGATCCAGCACCGTCATTTTAGAAGAGGTCCCCTCTGCAATGGTGCTGATACTCTCCGCCTCCTGCTTGGTGTTCAATATGATCTCCCGGATCTGCTGCTTTACCTCCGCCGTTGCTTTTCTGATCTGCTCCGTCTCGCTTCTGTATTCTGCAGGGATCTCCTTTTCAATAACCACATTTTCAGAGAAATCCCCGGATGCAAACTGCTTCAGCATCTGCACCGGCGCCAACATTCTGCCTATCAGACCCGCCATAAATACTGCCACAAACACAATGATAACAAGTGCGGTCACCACTGCTATCACAAGCATCGTCCTCAATGCCCTGGTGACGTTGGCCGCAGGCACTGCGACCCCCAGCTTCCAACCGCAGCCGTCTATTTCCTCCATCGCAAAGTAGCACTTACTGCCGTCATAGTCTGTAAGCTTCCTGACATCCCTCTCCGTTCCTTTTACCATCCCTCCAAGTTCCGGAAGAATGTCCGCCACCGAAACCGTGGTCTCCTCCGTAGGCTCATATGCCTTGTTTTTATGGGCTACATATTGACCGCTGCTGTCCACAAGGAAACCGTAAACTCCCTCGTCGTAATTGATGCTCCCCGTCAGCTCCGTCACGGTTCCAAGGGTCACATCCAGGCCGATGACCCCTGCCAGCTCGCCGTCTATGTACACCGGTACGGCAATGGTGGCGCACATCTGCCCCGTGATGGCGTCACAATAAGGGTCTGTCACAATGACTGCTCCCGTTTCCGCCGCCTGCTGATACCATCCCCGCTCTACCGGGTCATACCCCTCCGGAATCCCCGCCTCCCTGTTGGACTGGATGAAACGGCTGTCCTTTGTCCCGCAATATAGGTTCAAGAGCTCCTGCCTGCCCGCCGCATAAGCATCCACCACAGATTGCACCCGGTCCGTGTCAATGGTCCCGCCGGCTGCCAGGCTCCTGGCCGCCCCGTCCGCAAGCAGCTTTTCGTTTTCGATCCATGTATTGATCTCCTCAGCATACTTTTCCGCGTTCAGCTGCAAAGCCCGCGTCTGGTCCTGAATAGTCTGCTTTGCCGCTACCGCAACGATTCCCACCGTAGTCAGGAGTATACTTGCCACCACAATGCCGATCATACTGACTGTAAGTCTTCCCTTGATTGTCTTTAGCATCCTTTTGTACCTCTTTTCCTTTTCGTCAAGCCTGTTTGCCGTCTCCATGCCGCCTACAGCAGCACAAACGATCCGTAAACCAGCGCAAATCTGGAAGAATCCAGATCTTCCTTCCGTCGGATACAGAATAACAGATAATTGATCAAAAAAGGCATATAAGGGAATGCTTTGCACTTTTCAGGGAATATTTTGCAGTTTAAGCGCTGGGGATCCTTTTATGCCGCTCCGGCAGATGCTGTTCCCGCAGCATATAATTTCCGAAAAGCTCCCGACTTTTCCATCAGCTCCTGAAAAGTACCCTGTTCAATGATTTCTCCATCATTCATCACAAATATTTTATCATATTTTTGCAGTACATCGGAATACAGCTTATGGGTCACGGCAATGCAGGTCATATCCTTCAGCCCCAAAATACTCTCCTCGACTTTCCTGGCGCATTCATTGTCCAGAGAAGAGGTTGCCTCGTCCAGCAGAAGCAGGCTTTTATTATGCAGCAATGCCCTGGCAATGGCAATGCGCTGTCTTTCCCCGCCGGAAAAACGCGATCCGTTTTCCTCCACTTTTGTGTCCAGGCCCGCCTCCAGACTATCTATGGTCTCCCTCAATCCTGCCATACAGATCGCTTCCTCAAGCGCCTCTGCCGGATATTCCTGATACAGGGTCATATTATTTCTGACTGTATCATCGAAAAGAAAAGTATTTTGAGAGATCAGTGACAGGCTGCATGACCGGTCCGTGATCCCATCTACCTCCACACTGCCTGTATAGTCCCTGTAATAGCCTGCCAAGAGCTTCAGCAGCGTACTTTTTCCGCTGCCGCTCCTGCCTACGATGGCATATTTTTTCCCATGATCAAACCGGGCTTTCACATTCTTTATGACCGGCGTGTCTCCATAGGAGAATGACAGATCCTCCAGCTTCAATGAATGCCTCATTTCCTTTGGTTCCGATCCATCCTCCAAATGCTGTGACGATTGGATCGCTGCTTGGATCTGACTGCAGATGGGCTTTGCCGCTTTCAGCCGGCTGAGCTTTGCGGAAAGCTGGAACGCCGGAGAGATCACCTGCCCTGTCAGCTGCGTCACGGCAATGATACTTCCAATGGTAATGAACCCGCGTACAGCAAAGACGCCGCATAAGGTCATGATCAGGAATTGTACGGAAATCGAAGCCATATTTGCAAGGCCATACAGCCAGGCAAACGTATCAGCGGATGAAACCTTGCTCTGTTCCAGCTTTGCAGCCGCTTCCATATGCTTTTTGCCCATTATGTCATTTATCTGATATGCCCTGATCACCTCATAGCCATTCAGAATATCTTTTATTTCCACATTATAATCGGCTGCACATTGCATGATACCTTCCTGAAGTACACCAAGCCTGTTTCCAAACAGCTTAGGTATCAAGGCGGGGATGGCCATGGCAATAATGGATATCACTGCAATGATCGGGTGAATGGTAATCAATAAAACCACTGCAATCAAAATGCCGACAAGGGATTCATAGATCGAGAGCAGATTTTTGAGATGATTTTCTTCAAATACGCTGAGATTCCGGTTGAACAGGGTAATATATTCCGCACTGTTCGTATTCTGCAATTCCGAGGCATTTTTATTTAAGATCCCATTCAGAAGCTCTTCCCGAATATGCAGCATTATGTGCCTGACAGCTGCAGCCCCTGTTTTCTCGGCGAAAAGGATCACCAGACCAAGAAGCAGTGCATAAACACAGCATATGACGGCGCACCTGATGAGTGCAGACAATTGCCCTGACCGGATTGCCAAAGCTACCGAATCGATCAGATAATTGATCAGGACCGCAACGCCGACGGTCCCAAAGGTCCTCAGGGTCTGAAGCAGCAGCAATAATGCAATTCTCGCCCTGTTTTTGTGTAAAAGATACTTTCGCATATTATTTCCCTCCCTGTCAATGATTCATTTTGGCAGCTGCTTTATAGATCATTATAGCTGCTCATCGGAGGGATTCCATATCGTCGGATGTATAGATCAAACTTACATCAAATGTTAAGCCTTCTCAAATGAAAAGCTTCAGCTCCTGCTCGGCATAGCTCCGCGCCAGCTCGGCAAACTCCGTCTTTTTGATAAGCTCCATATATGGGACGATCGCCTTTAAGATGACGCCGCTCTCTGCGTCATTGCCTTGCAGGTGCAATGCCTTTGCCTTTAAAAAGAGGATCTCCGGCAGCAGCATTTGTTCCTGGCTGTTCATGCTTAAAGCTTCCGCTTCCTGACAGTATATCAGCGCTTCCTCGTACCTATGCTCCTTCTCCATGAATTGCGCAAGATTGAACGCCACATTGACCCGCAGAAGAACATAGCCGCTTACAGCAGACATATGCTTTTTCAGTGCGCAGTATAGCTCTTCTCCCAAATGAATGGCCCTTATCGTCTGGTCAGACCGAAAAAGGGCTACTGTGATCACGCTCAGAATATTTGCTTCCCTGACTGTCAGAAGTTCATTCCGAAAATCCGAAAAGTCAAACGACGGTTTCGTGATCTCAATGGCCTGATATAAAACAGATAAAACCTTTTCCATATCCGCCTCTTCATACAGCATGGCCGTTGCCGACAGCAATAAATAGTATTGCCTGTTTACCGAATCACCGCCTGCCGCTTTCTCCAATGCTGCCAATCCGCCTTTTGCCTCCGACAGCTGCCCTGACCTCAATAATTCGGCGATCCGGTCTGCTTCCCGGCCAAACGCAAGCTGCTTGTCGGTTTGATAATAAATATTGCAGATCTGATAGGTGCTTGTGCCAAGCCTGCTCAACAGAGCCTCCAGCACAGTACCGGACGGCATTTGCGTCCCATTCTCGATTCGTGACACGGATATGGGCGAGCAGATCCCCTCCGCCAATTCTTCCTGTGTCATATGGGCCCTTTTTCTCAGGGAACGTATGATTTCTCCCATGGTATTGTTACTCATATCATATCTCCGTTTCCGCAAGTCAGTTTCCGGATAATTTTGCGTTGCTCTTCCGGATATTGCTCAAATAAGGCTCAAAGCTTGTATCCAGATCCTTATCTATTGTTTCCATATCTCCAAATTGAATAGTCCTATAAAAAAATGTGTCATCAATGTCTCCTGCAAAATATTTCCACTCGTCCTGCTCTCTTATTTTTATCATACATATATTAGGACAGGAAAACGTTCTGCCCCGAAAATGTACCTCAATATATGTGCCTTGCTTTTTGTAATCATTGTAAACTATTTTATCAATATTTTTTTCACTCCGTTGCGATTCTCCCGTCCGGGTACACCCGCCTGTTGACAAAACCTGCCTCTAATAATAAAGCCTATGCCTCGTTCTCCCATTATATTTTTTGTAATACGATATGTCAAACATTCTTCACAGGGTTGTTTCACGAAGCTTTTTAATAAGCGTGTGGTCAAATTTTTATCCCTG